>CAZJEJ010000162.1:0-2608 GCA_964544945.1 uncultured Gammaproteobacteria bacterium
AACTCTTCCTGGTACGATGGTAGTTAAATTAAGAATCAGGCATTTTTTCTATAAGTAAGGTCAAATTATTCTGATATGCCGGTTATTTTAAACCAGTTATCGTTCCTGGCTTGAGAACCGAAATGACGAACCTTATTTTTCCCATTCCATGAGTACAGGCGTCTCTCGTTTTTCCTGCAGTAACTCCTCTGCCCGTAATTCCGACTCTGCAAAAATAATCTTGAACTCGAACCCGTCTTGCGAGGATATCGCATCACGCATCACGCGTACTTCAGATTTTGCCTGCCGAAACGCCTCGTACTGTTTCAGTAATGTCAGGTTTTTCACCATCGAGCCAGAGGCCTGTGTTATTTGGTAGATATAGTAAGGCATATGGTCGGGTCAGATGGCTAATTGATGGTTGTGTTTATGATAGCCTTAGCCAGTCGATATGAACAGTTTACCGAAGATCTGGTTTAGGGGAATTTTTACGCGACAGGTTCCGCTGCGCGAAATAATTTGTGATTAAAAAGGTTGTAAATGGAATTTGCTAGAGATCAGTTTCAATTCGATATTTTAGGCTTGCAATTGGCTGTTGAAGTGACTATGGTTTACTGCAATCGCTGAATTAGTAAAAAAATTTGCGATAAATATCAAAGAAACTGTAAATAAATCCGAGGAGATTTAAATGAAAAAAATTACTTCAACAGTAGTGTTGGCTTCGCTATTGGCAATTTCAGCCAATACATCCGCGGCCACACTCGATGATGTTGTAGGCAAGGGATACGTCCAATGCGGGGTATCGCAGGGTTTGCCAGGGTTTTCCAACTTCGACGACAAGGGTAACTGGAGCGGTGTTGATGTAGACGTTTGCCGTGCCATTGCTGCAGCTGTTTTTGACGATGCCAACGCAGTCAAGTTCACCCCGCTTTCCGCTAAAGAGCGTTTCACTGCGCTTCAGTCGGGTGAAATCGACGTGCTGTCACGTAACACAACCTGGACTGCGACTCGTGATACCGCACTGGGTCTGAACTTTGCCGGTGTTAACTACTACGACGGCCAGGGCTTTATGGTTCGTAAAGACCTCGGCGTTAACAATGCGTCAGAGCTGGACGGCGCAGCCGTTTGCACCAACACAGGTACCACTACCGAGTTGAATGTCTCTGACTACTTTCGTGCCAACAGCATGGATTATAAGGTTGTTGCTTTCGAAAAGGCAGACGAGGTTGTGGCGGCTTATGACTCAGGACGTTGTGATGTATATACTACCGACCAGTCAGGGTTGTATGCACAGCGTATCAAGCTGAAAGATCCATCGGCGCATAAGGTATTGCCAGATGTTATCTCGAAAGAGCCCCTGGGTCCTGTCGTAAGACAAGGTGACGACCAGTGGTTTAACATTGTTAAATGGTCTCTGTACTGCATGGTCAACGCTGAAGAAATGGGTATTACTTCAAGCAACATCGCTAGCAAGGCAAGCGGTATAGACCCAGCGGTTAAGCGACTTCTCGGCCAGGAAGGTAAATTTGGTGAGAATCTTGGCGTCAGTCCTACCTGGTGCCGGAACATCGTTTCGAGCGTTGGTAACTACGGTGAGTCTTTCGCACGCAACCTGTCTATTGACCCTTTGAATATCTCCCGCGGCGTGAATGAGCTCTGGAGCAAAGGCGGACTGCAATACGCACCACCTATTCGCTAATCCTAACGAGCAAACGTCCTGCCTTTAGCGCAGGACGTTTGCGTTATAGGCTCTGAGAATTCTACAGGCTTGCGCCAGAGTGCCTGGTTAGCTCGTTCGCAGGTCTCATTTCACGTAAGGGGGTGAAATCGTGGAAAAAGAACAACCAACGGCGGGACCCCCAGTCACCAGAACATCACTGTGGAATAACCCCGCAGTAAGAAGCATATTTTACCAGACTATATTACTGATCGCGGTTGTGTTCGGCGGGATGTATATTTTCGGTAATACCGCAGACAACCTGGAACGTCAGGGCATCGCCACCGGATTCGAGTTTCTTGGAACGACCGCCGGTTTTGGCATCATTACTTACCTGATTGATTATACCGAGGCCTCTAGCTACGGACGCGCCTTCGCTGTCGGCTTACTCAATACGCTGTTAGTAGCCTTTGCCGGTATCGTCGCGGCAACTATTATTGGCGTTATCGTTGGAATCGCACGGTTATCGAAGAACTGGTTGGTAGCGCGTTTGGCCCTGGTTTACATCGAGATATTCAGAAATATCCCACTTTTATTACAGATTTTCTTTTGGTACTTCGCTGTATTAAGAACACTGCCCTCACCCAGGGGCAGTATTAACTTCGCTGATGGCGTGTTCATCAATAACCGGGGTATCTACATGCCTTCGGCTATTTACGAGGAAGGCTTCTCGCTGGTCGTGTGGGCTCTGATCATCGCGGTTATCGGGGTGATTTTTATAGCACGCTGGGCGCGTAAGCGGCAGGAAACAACCGGTCAGCAATTCCACACGGTTTATGTATCGCTTGGGTTGTTAATAGGGATACCCTTGCTCGCCCTGATCGTAACCGGCTTCCCGGTAAGTTGGGTAATTCCCGAACTCAAAGGTTTCAATTTCGTCGGGGGCACGGTCATTATTCCCGAGTTTGTGGC
>CAZJEJ010000162.1:2708-4803 GCA_964544945.1 uncultured Gammaproteobacteria bacterium
TCGATTTCGCTCGCAATCTCGGCGATGATGAATTGGTATAACGCCAAAATGGCCCTGGTCGAGAGATAGACCCCATGACATCTGAAACGCAGTATTTGCCCGGAACGCATCCAGACCTACCGCCCCCAGCCAGCACGGTCGGCTTAATGGGTTGGCTTAGAGCTAACCTGTTTTCCAGCACTACCAATACATTACTGACGATAATTGCATTTTATCTGATTTATTTGCTGATACCGCCCGTGCTCTCCTGGGCGATATTTAATGCAGACTGGAGCGGTGATAGCCGAGACGACTGTACCAGTGGCGGCGCTTGCTGGGTCTTTATAAATGCCCGGCTAGGACAATTCATGTATGGCTTTTATCCGATGGAAGAAAGATGGCGGGTCAATAGCACATTAATTTTGTTAGTGGTGCTACTGGCGCCAATGTTTATCGATAGCTTCCGACACAAGGCGTGGCTCGGCGCGTTCATTCTGTTCGTTTTCCCTGTGATCGGTTTCTTTTTATTGGCCGGTGGATCCTTCGGCCTGGAAGTAGTCGAAACACCGCTCTGGGGTGGTTTGTCCCTGACACTGATTATTGCCATCGTTGGTATCGTCGGGTCTTTTCCCATAGGCCTGGTGCTTGCCCTCGGGCGTCGTTCAAAAATGCCGGCGGTGAGAGCCTTCTGTACCGGGTTTATTGAGCTCTGGCGTGGTGTTCCTTTGATTACGGTATTGTTTATGTCTTCGGTCATGTTCCCATTATTTCTGCCGGAGGGAGTGAATTTCGACAAGTTGATCAGGGCGTTGGTCGGCGTTACGTTGTTTTCCGCTGCTTATATGGCTGAAACCGTGCGCGGTGGGTTGCAGGCCATTCCCAGGGGTCAGTACGAAGGTGCGGAGGCACTTGGCCTGACCTACTGGAAATCGATGAGTTTTATTATATTACCCCAGGCCTTAAAACACGTCATCCCGGGTATAGTGGGCAACTTTATAGGCCTGTTCAAGGATACCACGCTGGTATTGATCATCGGCCTGTTCGATTTTTTGGGCATCGTACAGGCGGCTTCAACCGATCCCAAGTGGCTAGGCTATTCGATCGAAGGTTATGCTTTTAGTGCCTTTGTTTACTGGGTATTTTGTTTTTCGATGTCGCAATACAGTCAATCGGTCGAGCGCAAGCTCCATACCGGTCATTAATGCTACACAATATTTTTCAAAGGTGAATCCTTATGAATGAATCCGCAACCGGCATCGAGAGTAAGTTTGAAGTCTCTGAAGAAGTCATTATCGATATCGACGCCATGCACAAATGGTATGGTGATTTCCACGTGCTCAAGAATATCAATATTACTGTTCATCGCGGAGAGCGCATCGTCATTTGCGGCCCGTCCGGGTCTGGCAAGTCGACCTTGATACGCTGTATCAACAGACTCGAAGAGCACCAGCAGGGGAAAATAATTGTCGACGGTATCGAATTAACCAGCGATCTCAAACACATTGAAGCAACCAGACGCGAAGTGGGCATGTGCTTTCAGCATTTCAATTTGTTCCCGCACTTGACCGTTCAGGAAAATTGCACGCTTGCGCCGATCTGGGTGCGCAAAATGTCGAAAACTGATGCAGAAGAAATCGCCACGAAATACCTGGAGCGGGTCAAGATCCCTGAACAGGCTAAGAAGTATCCGGGCCAACTCTCGGGTGGTCAGCAACAACGTGTCGCAATCGCGCGCAGCCTGTGCATGAATCCCAAGGTCATGTTATTTGACGAACCGACATCGGCACTCGATCCAGAGATGATTTCCGAAGTACTCGACGTCATGGTCGAGCTCGCCGAGGAAGGCATGACCATGCTTTGTGTCACGCACGAAATGGGATTTGCCAAGAAGGTGGCGAACCGGGTAATTTTCATGGATGAGGGAGAAATCATCGAAGAGAATGAGCCACTTGAGTTCTTCAATAATCCGAAAAATGACAGAACCAAGTTATTTCTGAGCCAGATTCTCCAACATTAGAGGAGTACCCTGCACCTGATTACCGGACTCCAGGGTAACGGTTCGTTGAACGGGTGGGCGTTGTGCCCTGATCACTAGTTCATGTATGGGAAATCCAGG
>CAZJEJ010000163.1:0-4729 GCA_964544945.1 uncultured Gammaproteobacteria bacterium
TAGTCGTCGCGGCGTTGTTTTTCCAGGCGTTCGTGTTTTTCCTGAGCTTCGACGGTCAGCGTGGCAACCGGCCTGGCCTCGAGACGAAACAAGCCAATTTCATCGCCGCTATCGTCGCAATACCCGTAAGTGCCATCAGCGACTCGAGAAAGTGCCGAGTCGATTTTATTGACCAACTTGCGGTAACGATCGCGTGTGCGTAATTCCAGTGCAGCATCGGTTTCAAGCGACGCACGATCGTTGATATCAGGCTCCTGCCAGTTTTCTTCCTTCAAATGGGAAATGGTGTTTTCTGACTCCTTTAACAACTCGGTACGCCATGTCAGCAATTTCTGGCGAAAATACTCCAGATGTAAAGGTGACATATAATCTTCTTTGGGGGATGGTTTGTAGCCCTCGGGTATTTCTACTGTCATTGAGACACTCTCCAGTGCAGAACATCAAAAAACGCGGGGCAGTATAAGCAGGTTTCGATCGTTCAGCAAGTCATCTAGAAGCAATAATTAAAAAACAATTTTTAACTGCGTGATAACCGAATTAAATCGACGAGAATCTAGAGAAATTTACACCATTCCAGGGCTATCTCCTGACGGTTTGTCGGGTCGCGGACCTTCAAAGTTTGTTCTTTGCTTACATAAATCATAGACTAGCTGTCTCGGCATCAGAGAAATTAACTTTTACCCAACTGATATGATCATACGCCTGATATTACTGTTTGCTATCGTTGCAATATTGCTCTGGTTGATCAAACGTTTGTTTGCCGAAGACCCCTATCCGCGGGAAATTGAACATCACACTAAAACCAAAAGCGAAAACATGCGTCAGTGCAAATTTTGTGGTGTACACGTACCAGAAACTTCGATCGTATTAGTCGGCGATAACCCCTACTGTAGCCAGGATCATGCAGACCGCGACAAGTAATAGCTTTGCCAGTTCTCCCGGCTACAAACCGCGTTCGACAAACTGGACGTCGCTTCGATTGCTTAATGTTTATCGTCTCGCCATATCTGCTACTTTTTTCAGCCAGAGCTTCATCGGCGAATCCCCATTATTGAATATCGTCTACACCGGGCTATATTCCTGGGTTAGCCTGGCTTTTGTCATACTTTCACTGGTGTGGATGCTAGCCGCCTGGATCGAAAGGCGTGGATTTCAACACCAGGTTTCGTTACAGATTTATACCGATATGATCATTATCATTCTGCTGATGCATGCCAGTGGAGGAATTTCCAGCGGTCTTGGAATGCTTTTAATCATCTCGATAGCGGTGGCAAGCCTGCTTGCCGAGCAATTACTGTCGATAGTTTTTGCCTCGCTGGCTTC
Organism: uncultured Gammaproteobacteria bacterium; assembly: GCA_964544945.1. Lineage (GTDB taxonomy): Bacteria > Pseudomonadota > Gammaproteobacteria. The sequence continues at coordinate 1,324 of CAZJEJ010000163.1, forward strand.
ACTCGGCCTGCTCGCTGAGTATATTTACTCGGTCACTAATATTAACAATTACCTGGGCACTTCGACGCAGGTTGGAATTCTCGGTGCCACCCTGTTTGCCACAGCTATCGTAACGCACAAACTGATGGTGCGAGTGCAAAGTAGTGAACTACTAGTGCAACAACGGGACCGTGATGTTGCCCTGCTGTCGGCCCTGAACCAGGAAATTATTGAAAATATGCAGACTGGTGTAATCGTACTCTCCAGGAATAACCAGGTCAGGCACATCAACAATGCCGCATTGAAAATGCTCAACATCCTTACCAGCAAGGTATTTTCACTCAAGCATGATCAACCCAAAATTCTCTCGGCGCTCAGAATGTGGCGGCACGCGCCCAACAGAGATACCCCTTATTTACCGTCCGAGACAGGGATCGACAACATTCAGGTTAGTTTTCGACGTTTACAGGATCAGGGTAATGAAAATACACTGATTTTCTTAAATGACGTATCTACGATCAAGAACAGCATGCAGCAGGCCAAACTGGCATCGCTCGGTCATCTAACTGCCAGTATTGCGCACGAGATACGTAACCCGCTGGGTGCGATTTCGCATGCCGCTGAATTACTTTCTGAAAGCAATGATCTTGCCGATAGCGAACACCGTATGGCCGAAATAATCCACCAGCACTCAAATCGAATCAATCACATCATCGAGGATATACTGAAAATCTCGCGTGGCAGCCAGACCGCGAAAGAAACTATTACCCTGGACCGGTGGTTACTAAAGTTTATAGAAAATTATTGCCTGAGCAACCAGGCATCAACCGACTGTTTTGACCTTGATGTGCAATCTGACAACCCCGCAATCTGGTTTGACGCTGGCCATCTGAATCAGATCCTGACCAATCTTTGCGACAATGCGAGAATACATGGTAATAGTGAAAAGCCGATTCACATCAAGCTTTCTGGAGGCCAGAATCATGCTGTAAATCTCGAAATCGCCGACGAAGGCCCGGGAATTGATCGGCAAAAGCAGGACAAGATATTCGAACCCTTTTATACCACCAACCATCAGGGCTCCGGGCTAGGCCTGTATATTGTCAACCAGCTTTGCGAACTCAATGACGCAGCCATAAAAGCCGGGCAGAATTCGTACAGTGGCAGCAGTTTCACCATCCGGTTTGCCATGAGCCCTGCTAATCTGCAACCCGGACAGGTAGCAATATGAGCAAACAGCGAGTGCTTGTTGTCGACGATGAACCGGATATCAGAGAATTGCTCGAAATCACGCTATTACGCATGGGGCTTGATACCCGCTGCGCAGAAGATTTCAGTAGCGCGACACGCTATTTACAGGATGAAACCTTTGACCTCTGCCTGACCGATATGAAATTGCCCGATGGCGACGGTATCGCGTTGGTCGAATTTATCCAGCAGCATTGTCCCAACACCCCGAGCGCAGTTATTACCGCGCACGGCAGTATCGACCTCGCTATCAAGGCGATGAAATCGGGGGCTTTCGATTTTGTATCCAAGCCGGTATCGCTCGAGAAATTGAGAAATCTGGTCGAGCAAGCACTCACTTTACCGAGTGATACGCAGCAAATAAGCTCGTTTACCGAATCGAAATACCAGATCATCGGTGATTCGAAACCGGTCAGGGAAATGAGGCGCTCAATCACCAAGTTTGCGCGTAGCCAGGCGCCCGTTTTTATCCAGGGGCAATCGGGTACGGGCAAGGAACTGGTAGCACGTCAAATTCACCTGCAGGGAGCCAGGAGCAATTCTCCCTTTGTCGCAGTTAACTGCGGCGCGATACCATCGGAATTGATGGAAAGTGAATTTTTTGGTCATCTCAAAGGTAGTTTTACGGGCGCTACGAGCGATAACGAAGGCTTGTTCAAAGCCGCCCATGGCGGCACCTTGTTCCTGGACGAAATAGCCGACTTACCACTACCGATGCAGGTAAAATTGCTACGGGTAATCCAGGAAAAATCCATACGCGCCGTTGGCTCCCAACTTGAAGAAAATATTGACGTACGAATAATCAGCGCCTCTCACAAGAATCTGGACACGATGGTTCAGGACGGTACGTTTCGTCAGGATTTATATTACCGCATCAATGTTATCGGCATCACGGTACCCCCTCTGTCCGAACGCAGCGAAGACATCGCCCAACTCACCCGGCACATCATCAGCAAGCTCAATAGTGGAAACGGCTCAAAAACCAGGCTTAGCGAAGCAGCAGGCGATGCATTAATGCAATATTCCTTTCCTGGCAATATTCGAGAATTGGAAAATATTCTCGAACGGGCTACGGCTTTGTGCGAAAACGATGAAATTTTGGTCGACGATTTACAGATACCCAACATCGATACAGCACCGGATAAACCTTTAACCTCTCTTGGCACGCTGACCGAAAACATGGAAAAGGAGCAGATCACCCATGCACTGGAGCACAATCGATGGAACCAGTCTGCCACCGCCAGAGCGCTAGGTATTACCCTGCGACAGTTACGTTATCGGATCGAAAAGCTGGAACTTAACAAACCCTGACCGTTTTAGTTAATTACCCAATTTTATCACCCTGAAAACCTGGCTCCATATTGAAGCTATTACTATCCTTTGATAAAATTTTTATTGGATATTTAACTTTCAATACTGTACGAGATTATTTTGATATGCACACCCAACTCTCTCGATTTCAAGCGTTTGCTATTCACTTACTGATCAGCTCAACCATCCTGGGCGCCTTCTTATCCATTGTGTTTTTTATCTGGTATCCGCAACCATTTTTTGTGGTGGAAGGATTAGTACAAATAGTCTGGGTCCTGGTCGGTGTTGATATTGTTCTTGGTCCCGCGCTCACGCTGGTCGTATTTAAGTCCGGTAAGCCTGGCTTGAAAAGAGACCTGTCGATAATAGCGGCAATACAGATTATCGGGTTCATTTATGGCGCGAATACTTTTTACACAGAAAGGCCTTATTTCGCGGTTTTTTATGATTCCGATTATTTCGAGGTAATTCCGGCATCTACCATGAAGAACATCGGCAGTCTTGATCCTGCTTTAAATCATTCGAATTTTGGTGGGCCCACCATCGTTTATGTGGATGCTCCTAAAGATATTGATGATCTAAGGATAATATTAGAGGACATGAAGAAAGGTGGCCCGCCGATCCATCTCAGGACACAGTATTACAGGCCACTTAAAGGACACATCAACAAAGCATTCAGGCTCTCTAAAAATTTAGATGAACTTCAGAAAATTCCAGCGAATGCAGCTGCTATCAGTCATTTCAAAACTGAATATGGCGAACGAGTAAAAGAATTTGTTTATTTCCCCATCTCGGGAAGTTTGACTTCAAGGCTTCTGGTAATAGATCGAGAGACTGAAGTTGTTGTTGATTACATCGACATTAATCC
>CAZJEJ010000164.1:0-1982 GCA_964544945.1 uncultured Gammaproteobacteria bacterium
ATTGAACATTAGCCAAACCAATCGCGTACTTTCTGGTATGCGTCCCACCGGGTTATTACATTTAGGGCATTATCACGGCGTTTTAAAAAACTGGATAGAGTTACAGCATAGCCACGAATGCTTCTATTTTGTCGCAGACTGGCACGCTTTAACCACCCATTACGAAGATCCATCGATTATCGGCGAAAGTTCGCGTGACATGGTAATCGACTGGTTGGCGGCTGGCGTTAATCCCGGGAATTCAACCATTTTTATTCAATCACGCATCCCCGAACATGCCGAACTGCATACCCTGTTGTCGATGATAACCCCACTCGGTTGGCTGGAGCGCGTGCCGAGCTTTAAGGACCAGCAGGAAAAAATCAAGGATAAGGACCTGGCAACCTACGGGTTTCTTGGCTATCCGTTATTGCAAAGCGCCGATATTCTGATCTACAAGGCAGGGTTCGTTCCGGTTGGCGAAGATCAGGTAGCGCATGTCGAGCTGACCCGGGAAGTCGCGCGTCGATTTAACCACTTTTACGGTAAGGAAGCCGATTTCGAGCAACGGGCCAATGCCGCGATCAAGAAAATGGGCAAGAAAAATTCCAAACTCTATAACGATGTGCGCAAGCGATTTCAGGAGCAGGGCGATACCGAAGCACTTTCGATCGGCAAGGCCATGCTCGATTCGCAGCAAAATATCAGCCTCAGTGATCGTGAAAGATTGCTGGGGTACCTCGAAGGCGGCGGCCGCATCATCTTGCCAGAGCCCCAGTCGTTGTTAACCATATCGCCTAAAATGCCAGGAATCGACGGGCAAAAAATGTCGAAATCCTACGGCAATACCATAGCGTTGCGAGAGACGCCCCAGGCAATCGAGAAAAAAATTAAAACCATGCCGACCGATCCGGCCAGGGTAAGGCGCACCGACCCGGGCGACCCGGGAAAATGCCCGGTATGGGATTTGCACCGGATATATACCCCGGAAAGCACCCAGAAGGAGCTAACCGAAGGCTGCAAGACTGCCTCGATCGGTTGCATCGACTGCAAGCAATACATTATCGATGCGATTCTCGACGAGTTAAGACCGATCCAGCAACGTGTCAAAGAGTATTTAAATGACCTGTCGGGTGTGGATAGCATTATTAACGAAGGCTGTGAATACGCCCGTGACGTTGCCCAGGACACGATCGAAGAAGTACGGAAAGTCATGGGATTGACCGGGCGATGACCGAACTGTTTAGCAAAAGTGCGTCTGACCAGTCTGAAATGCCCTTCGCGCTGGTTCAGGGTGAACCGCTGGCGGTAATCCCACAGGATTTGTATATCCCTCCCGATGCATTGCTGATATTCCTCGAAGCGTTTGAGGGCCCACTCGATTTATTGCTGTACCTGATCAAGCGTCAAAATATCGATATCCTGAATATTCCTGTGGCGGCTATTACCAGCCAGTACATGGAATATATAAATTTGATGAACGAACTCCAGCTAGAGCTGGCGGCGGAGTACCTGGTGATGGCCTCGATGCTGGCCGAGATCAAATCCCGCCTGCTATTACCGAGGCCGACCGAATCCCTGGAGGAAGACGACCCGCGTGCCGAGTTGATTCGACGACTACAGGAATACGAGCAGTTCAAGAAAGCCGCCGAGGATATCGATGCACTCGACAGGTTGGAACGAGATATTCATTTACCCCAGATTGAAATTCCACAGATCGAGATTACCAGGCCGCTTCCCGAGGTTGAAATAAGGGCCTTGATGAATGCTTTTCGCGACGTGGTCAACCGTGCGGAGCAATTTGCCAGCCACCACGTGGAGCGTGAACCACTGTCGGTTCGCGATCGCATGGTGATCGTGCTGGATAAGATCAGTGTAGAAAAATTTACCAGTTTCAGCGATTTTTTTGAACCCGGTGAAGGACGCATGGGCGTTGTCGTGAGTTTCCTGGCGATACTCGAATTGCTCAAGGAATCTTTGATCGAACTGGTGCAAAGTGAACC
>CAZJEJ010000164.1:2082-4356 GCA_964544945.1 uncultured Gammaproteobacteria bacterium
AAACCTGTTCTCGAAGCGTTATTTGCCGCGAGCGATAAACCGCTATCTGTGGGTTTTATATACGATCTGTTTACCGGCGATGTCGAGCAACCGGGTAAAGACGATATCAGGCAGGCTATTAACGAACTCATGGCTCGGTACCAGGAGAGTGGGATGGAACTCAAGCAGGTAGCCTCGGGGTTTCGCCTGCAGGTTAAGCCCGCCTACGAAATCTGGGTATCGCGACTGTGGGATCAAAAGCCACCACGATATTCGCGAGCAATGATGGAAACGCTCGCATTGATTGCTTATCGGCAGCCCATCACGCGAGGAGAAATCGAAGATATCCGAGGCGTGAGCGTCAGCAGTCATATGATCAATACCCTGCAGGAACGCGAATGGGTCAAATCACTGGGGCACAAGGATGTACCGGGAAAGCCAGCACTCTACGGAACCACCAAAACCTTTCTCGATTATTTCAACCTCAAATCCCTGAATGAATTGCCGACACTCGCGGAGATCAGGGATTTGGATCAGTACCACCCTGAGCTGGCTCTGGGCGGGAAAAACCAAATCGGCGCGAATTAAACGCTCGTAATCAGGCACCCATGGAAAGAATTCAGAAATTACTTGCCCATCAGGGCATTGCTTCGAGGCGTCAGATCGACCTGATGCTGCAACAGGGTCGCATAACCGTCAATGGCGTGACAGCCAAACCTGGAGACCAGATCGATGGTAAGGAAAAAATTGCGCTCGACGGCAAGCTGATCCGTCTCGCCAGGGCGGGCTCTCGACCCAAATTATTGATGTACCATAAACCGGTGGGAGAGGTATGTACTCGCTCCGATCCTGAGGGACGCCCCAACGTGTACGGTAATTTACCTAACACGCCACATGGACGTTGGGTTGGTATTGGCCGACTGGATATTAATACCAGCGGATTAATGCTGTTTACCAACCAGGGTGAACTCGCCAACCGATTAATGCATCCCTCCTACGAAGTCGAGCGCGAATACGCGGTGAGGGTGCATGGTTCCGTGAGTATGGAAATGCTGCAGCAGTTAGAAAAAGGCGTCATGCTCGACGATGGGCTGGCGAAATTTGATCAAATCATCGATAGCGGTGGACAGGCGAGCAACCACTGGTATCACGTGGTGTTAAAGGAAGGTAAAAATCGTGAGGTCAGGCGCTTGTGGGAATCGGTAGGTGTCGAAGTCAGTCGGTTGTTCAGGGTGCGCTACGAAGGGTTTTCGTTGCCAAAATGGTTGAAGCCGGGTAAGTACCGCCTGTTCGATGACGAAGTGGTCAAACGGTTGTACGAGAGGCTCGAATTAACCTACGACCATCGGAGCGGTCGCCCAAAAACGAAACGTGGAAAATACTGACAACCTGGAATTCGACGCGCTCCAGCTATATCACCGAATAACATAAAACCAAAACTGGCAGAGAAATTATAGCCTGTTATACTAGGCTGCAAAGCAGGGACCGATACGATTGTAAAGGAGAATGGAATGAACACGTTTAAAGGATTGATCATTATCTTATCGTTATTCACGGCGTCGCTCGTATCAGCCGCACCCATCAACATCAACACTGCCAGCGCCGAAGAAATCGCGAAAGCACTATATGGAGTCGGTCCGAACAAGGCACAGGCAATCGTGGCTTACCGTGAAAAATACGGGTTGTTCCAATCGGTTCAGGCGGTAAAAAGAGTGAGAGGCATGGGGCAGGGTATCATCGATGGAAACCGGGGAGATATCAGGATTGAGTAGCCGAGTTTATGACGGCTAAAAGCCTCAAACAGTGGTGTCATTCGGTATTACCGGCTAACTTTAATAAAGTAAACCAGGATATATCGAAAATTCAGCAGTTTTTGATCGAAAATATACCCGAGCCGATCAATCAGCAGTTAAGGGTCATGAATCTCACGCAAGATGAGATATTGGTCGCTGCCGCTGACCCGCAAATAGCCAATTACCTGAGATTATATGCTGCGGAGATCGAGCAGCAGATTCGTGAAACACTAAATCTCAATCGTAAGCTGAAATTTCGCAGCGTGCCAGACTCTATATTTCGGGTCGAACCTCGTTCCAGCACGAGTAAAACCACGACGGTGTTGCCCGAAACAGTGGATGCTATCGACCGCAGCGCCAGGTGGATTGAAGACGACAAATTGAAACAGGCCTTGCAATCCCTCGCCCACACCCTGAAAAAAAGATAAAATGTAGGGTCAAATTCATCCGACCAATAATGATCAGGCTAAACCGTTACGGCCAAATTCATCCGACCAATAAT
>CAZJEJ010000165.1:0-1537 GCA_964544945.1 uncultured Gammaproteobacteria bacterium
AAAACACGTGCTCTCGCCAGCACTGCTGTGAGTGGCGGCAAGGTGCGCCTGCACCGAAAGAGAATCAAGCCAGCAAAGTTGGTCCGCATTGGGGACATCTATGAAATACTACGGGGTTACGACCGGCTGGAATTAATCATCACGGATATCAGCGAGCGGCGGGGTTCCGCGCAAGTGGCGCAAGCCCTGTACCAGGAAACGGAAATGAGCAGGGAAAGACGCCAGCACGAAGCCGAACAACGCAAGCTGGCGGCGATGCAAAACCCGGTGAATACGCGTCGGCCGAATAAGAAAGAGCGACGAAAAATTCGGCGATTTACTGACGGTATATAGCCCGCCTATAGAACGAAGACGGTAGACACATTAAGCATGAAAATAGATATTGGAAATAAGGATGAAATAAAACACGGCCAGGATGACGTGATTCAGATTGCCGGTGCAGGACCATCGGGTCTGGCAGCGGCCATTACACTGGCAAAAGCAGGACGTCAGGTGCGGGTTCATGAGGCAAGGAAAGAAGTGGGTTTCCGTTTTAACAGGGATTTACAGGGCCTGGAAAACTGGACCACAAAGCAAGATGTTCTGTTATGGCTGCAGGCCTTAGGCATCACTACAGATTTTGAAAAGATCGCCTGTCGCCATGGCACCGGATTTGATTTCAGGGGCAAGACCTATGAATTGAATAGTGATGAAACGCTGTTTTATATGCTCGAACGTGGCCCCGGCCCAGACAGCCTGGACCACGCCCTGCTCACCCAGGCCCAGCAACTGGGTGTGGATGTACAGTTCAATAGCAGGCTTTACGATATCAAAGGCGAGGGCATATTGGCGACGGGTCCTAAAAGTGCCGATGCAATAGCGGTGGGATTTCATTTTGAAGCAGACATGGATAACGGCTTCTGGTTTATCTGTGATAATAATCTGGCGCCTGGGGGCTATGCTTATCTGCTGGTGATGAATGGAAAGGGTACGTTGAAATGCTGCCTGTTCAGGGGTTTCAAACAGGAGTCGCTTTATGTTGAACGCACCGTAGATATTTTTCAACAACGGCTGAATCTGAAAATGATTGATCCCCAACCACATGGCGGCGTCGGTAATTTCATGTTGCCCTCATCGGCCATGAGTGGCCGTCATCCCGTGGTGGGAGAGCAGGCAGGGTTTCAGGATACCTTGTGGGGCTTCGGCATGCGGCACGCGATTACTTCCGGCGTGCTGGCTGCCCAGAGTCTGCTTTCCGGCAACGATTACAATATTCTGTGGGAAAGGGCATTGGGCGCACAAATTAATACTTCGGTAGTGAACCGAGCCCTTTTTTCTTTGCTGGGCAATCGTGGTTACCAAATCTGTTTACGTGCTTTATCAAATTCATCGCAGCCACGCGTTGCGCTGCACAGGCATTACCGTCCCATGTGGTTTAAACAATTGCTTTTACCATGGGCAAGGGGACGCTATAAGAGTCAACGCAATGACAAAAGCTGCAATCATATAGATTGCAGTTGTGTCTGGTGTCGGACCTGTTAAAACTAACAACTACTCC
>CAZJEJ010000165.1:1637-4338 GCA_964544945.1 uncultured Gammaproteobacteria bacterium
TTTGGTTCCTAGGTGCTATTTGTTCTGGTTATCAGGGTAAGGATAGTATTGCGAACCTCGATACTGAGCAGCTTACGTATATCTGTATCGATATGACTGAGCGCGTCTGAAAACACCAGGGCTCCCTGTGCATCCTTTTTAAGATAGGCGAGGCTAGACATGGTTTCCAGGAAATTTCTGAACAGCAACCGGTCGAAAAAATCGGGTGCGTTAATGCCGTGGATCATCGAAATCTTTTGCGCCAGCAGGTGACAGTGTTGCTCGAGTTCCGGCTCGCGCATCGGTGACCCGGAAGATTGCCACAGGACGATGAAGGTCATATAGTATCTTTCCAGAATCGGCTGAACGATCAGCGCCAATCGATTTAGAAACATATAGCCTGGAGTGCTGCGACCGGGGCGACGCAAAGTATTTTTCAACTGAATCAATACACCTTCTTTGATGAGTACCGCTACGAATTGCCTGATCAGGGCATCCAGGTCTTCGTCTACCCATTCCAGGTGCAGCTCTGATTGGAGAAATGGGTAGATAAAACGGGCGATTTTCACCAGTTTAGCAAGCGTCCACTGGCGAGCATTAATGAAACAGCAGGCGATCAATGCAGGGATGATAAAGGCGTGTAGACTGTTATTTCGATAATACCCCATAAGTACAGAGTCGTCGGGTTTCAGGTAAGCAATGTTACCGAAAGGATGATCGCGAATGTGCAGCAGTTTTTGCCGCGCAAGAAGCTCTACCTGTGCCTGGTCTATGGCTTCGGTCAATCTGAGACTTTTAAGCGCTGGGGCTGATTCAATCAGGCGCGATAGAAACTGGCCCTGCTGGATCATTTCCTGCAAATCGATGCTTTGGCGAGGTGTGGAGATCATAATAGTCGCGATTAGATTGATCGGGCTGATAACGCAGGCCCGATTGATTTCATACATGATCTGTTGCGACAATTTTGAAACCGTCTCTCGATACCAGTCGGGCCTCTGGTTGATTTGAGCGACGCATTCCGGCCAGTCAGGTTTTTGCTTATCGAGAAATTCAGAGAGGTCGATCGGATTGCCGAAACTGGCGGTAACCTTACCGAAATTTCCACTGAGCCTAAAGACAGCCCTGATAATTCCGAAAAGTGATTCCCCCTGTTTTTTTGTACCATACATTTCCCCCAGGTAGGATTTTCCCTCCATCAGCCTTTCATATCCAATATAAACCGGTACAAATGCCAGGGGGCGTGATTGTGTCCTGAGAAAGGCGTCTACTGTCATATTGAGCATGCCCAATTTTGGCTTGAGCATTCGCCCGGTGCGACTGCGACCACCCTCGATGAAATACTCGAGTGGTACGCCGAGAGCAATTAATCTTTCCACGTAGCTTCGGATAACTGCCGAATAGACTGGATTGTCCTTAAAGCTTCGCCGAATAAAGAAAGCACCCCCGCCACGCAAAATGCGTCCGATGAATGGGATATCCAGGTTATTACCAGCGGCAATATATGGGAGTGCCAGGTTTTCATGATAGATGACAAACGAGAGCAGCAGGTAATCCACGTGGCTGCGATGACAGGGCACATACACCAGCTGGTGCGTTAATGCGGTTTGTTTGACTCGATCGATGTTATAAGTATCGATACCTGCATAGTATCTGCCCCAGAAAAAACGCAGCAGGCGTATCATTATCTCGATTGTAAGTTGCGTACAGTCGGCAAAAATTTCACGACAGTATCGTCTGGCTCTGGATTTTTCCTTCCTGGTTGCGCGTTTCTGGTTTTTGGCAACCTCGTCGATGGTTCTCTCTACCTGATCCGATTTTAGTACTTCGTTGGTCAGTTTTTTTAGACTAGTGATTTCTGGTCCAAATGTGGCTTCGCGCTGGCGCGTCAATTGAGACAATAGAAATTCGTGCAGCGCTTCGGGAGAATGGTTGCAATCTTCGGCGATGGTCTGAAACTCGAGGGGTTTGGAAAATATCAGACGAGTGTTTCGACCATGGATCAGCAGGGTTATTAATTTTCGGGCACGTCCTGTGACGACCCATGTATCGGCGAAAAGCACCTGTAGCCAGTGTTTTTGTTTTGCCAGGGGGCGCCCCCAGTAAACCGAAACCGGAACAATTTGGAGATCGAATTTTTTTCCAGACTCCAGAGTTCGCAAAAAATCCTGTAGTAGCGGCGATTGCCTCTTTCGCCGACGCAACCAGTTGAACATGGGGTTGCTCGAAGCGATGCTATATACCGAGAGATAATCTGAAAGGGCTTCGATCGGAACAGGCTGGCGAGGATCCTGTAGCTTCATTAGATCGGTAATCTGGGTGAGCACCAACAGGTCACTGAGGCCACGATCGGCAAGTACATAGAGGGCAGGCTTGCTCGAATCTAACGTATAGGGTGGGTTTTCACGCGGAAATACCTCAACCTTTACCCATAGAAACATGAGCCATCGAAGAAAATTTTGAAACAAATCTATCATGGATTATCAGGGCTCTATTTTTTCGTAATAAAATAGCAGGGAAAGCGAACTTTATCCATCTGAACTCTATGCGCCAGACAGAGTCACAATGTTGTTATCAAACACAGGGTATTGCAAATGGCCAGGATTAAGCTGGAATTCGAAAACGACACGGGTGAAATCCTCGCTGGATTACTGGAAACACCACCAGAAAACGTGGTGATTGCTCGCTACGCACTGTTCGCTCATTGCTTTACCTGTGGCAAGGA
>CAZJEJ010000166.1:0-4320 GCA_964544945.1 uncultured Gammaproteobacteria bacterium
TTATCGTTCACCCCTCGACAGGGTCATTACCCAGAGACATTTACTAACGCCATGATGAATTCCCCCGAAGTCGCAAAATTCAATATGATTCAACAACAGATGCGCCCCTGGCAGATACTGGACGACCAGGTACTGACTGCCATCAACGAAGTCAATCGTGAAGACTTTGTGCCCGAACAATTTCGTGGACTGGCCTATGCTGACAGCCGGATTCCGCTCGGTGAAGGCTCCTCGATGTTTCCGCCCACGGTCGAGGGACGCATGCTGCAATCGTTGTTGATCGAACCCGGCGATGAAATTCTCGAAATCGGTACTGGTTCGGGTTATATCACGGCCTGCCTGGCCAAAATGGGACGGCAGATATTAAGCCTCGATATCGATGCCGAGATGCAGGTGAAAGCACGGCAATGTGCAGACAAATACGGGCTTGAAAACATCGATTTCGAAACAGCTAACGCTTTTGAGTGCCAGTACGATCAGGCTTTCAACGTCATTGCGGTAACCGGGTCGGTAAAAAGCATCCCTGAAAATCTTAAGCAGGCAATGGCTATCGGTGGTCGCATGTTCATTGTTACGGGCCAATCCCCGGTGATGCAGGCGCTGCTTATCACGCGAGTCAATACCAATGAATGGAGCTGCGAATCGCTGTTTGAAACCGATTTACCAGCCCTGGTCGGTTAATTCACACCGTCAGTTTCTGCCTGGCTTAACCATGGGCAAAATGACTGCACCGAATTTATCCTCTGCTCAGTCATGGATGACTTATGCAGAGCTTCCTTATATTATCGAATATCAGTTTCTTTATAATCGGTCGCATTAACCATCTCCCTTTTCGCTTCCTGGAAATATCGATGTACAAACAAATAATTATTATTGGGCTGAGTCTGAGCAGTCAGTTGCTTTACGCGCAGAACCTGATGGATGTCTATCGCCTGGCCCTGGATAACGACGCCGAATTTAAAATCGCCGAGTCCGAGTACCAGGGCTCACTGGAATCCTTACCTTTGGCGATATCTGCACGGCGTCCGCAGGTCAACTTATTTGCCCACATCTCTAAGCGCGAAACCGATGGGATTTCCAGTTTCGCAAATACCAGCGATAGTAACGGTTATCGAATAAACTTCTCGCAAAACCTGTATAACGCAGAAATCCTGGCCGACATAGATGCCGCCGAGGCCAATGTAGCGCAAGCGCAAGCTAATCTGGAATTTAGCCACCAGGAATTGATTTTACGCGTTAGCGAGCGGTATTTCGATATTCTCAGCGCGCAGGATAACCTTGAATTCGCGCGGGCCGAAGAAAACGCGATCGCACGCCAGCTCGAACAGGCAAAAAAGAGATTTGAGGTCGGCTTGATAGCAATCACCGATGTACGCGAAGCCCAGGCCCGATACGACAGCGCGCTGGCGGGATCGATATTGGCGGAGAATCTGCTCGATAACTCCAATCAGGCGCTTCAGGTTATCATTGCAGAGACGCCATCGGCCTCTATCGCTGGACTCGGTGATACACTCGATCTGGATATTCCAGAACCTGCCGATATCCAGCAATGGGTAGATAGATCACTACAAAACAATCAAAGCCTGGTAGCTGCTTTGGCGGGATTGCGAGCCGCTGAACATGAACGCGAGAGCAACCGCAAGGGTTATTATCCTACGGTCGACCTGATCGTCAATTTTTCAGACACGAATTTCGACAACCCGACAACCGGCGCTGCAAGCCAGGAAGATTTGAACGTATCGATTGAGTTAAATGTACCGTTGTTTACCGGTGGTCGTATCAACGCCGAGCTTCAACAGGCGGAAGCCAACTATCGAACAGCACAAAACACTGCGCTACTGCAAAAAAGACTAACCTCGCAGCAAACTCGTACCGCCTATTTGGGTGTTTTATCGGGTATTAGCCAGGTCCAGGCTTTAAAGCAGGCACTCAGCTCGAGTACGACCGCGCTGGAGGCAACCGAGGCGGGCTTTGAGGTAGGTACCCGGACTTCGGTCGATGTATTGATATCACTGCAAGAAACCTACCGCGCGCAACGCGACTACGCGGGTGCCCGTTACGACTACCTGCTCAATACCCTGAGGCTAAAGCAGGCGGCCGGATTGCTCAATGATGAAGACCTGGAACAGGTCAACCGTTGGCTAATTCGCTAATCGTGGCTCAATTTCAGTCTGATTACTTTAAGGCCAGTAATTACTGGCACCCCAGGTTCTGGCCGATGTGGATTTCTATCGGCCTGTTGCGCCTGGTCTCCCTGCTCCCCTACCGCGCAATATTATTGCTCGGCCGCCTGTTAGGACGTTTTCTCAAGCACCTGTCAAAACGCCGCCAACGTATTGTCGATATCAACCTTGAGCTCTGCTTTCCTGAGAAAACTCGCGAGCAACGAGACGAAATCAAAAACACTTGCTTTGAAAATATTGGGATCTCATTGTTCGAAATGTCGATGTGTTGGTGGTGGCCGGATGCAAAGCTAAGTTCTCTGGTGGAAATTCGTGGCAAGGAACACATAGATGCAGTGCTTAAAAGTGGCCAGGGTGTAATACTTATCACCGGACATTTTTCCAGTCTCGAAATAGGGGGTCGCCTGTTCGCATTGTCCATGCCCCTGCAAGTCATGTACCGGACGCAGAAAAATCGCCTGTTCGACAGCTACCTTTATACCCACAGGAGCAGTCATTTCGTTAATACCATTTCGAGAAAAAATACCCGCCAGATGGTCAAGGGCATCAAGAAACTGATACCCACCTGGTATGCGCCGGATCAGAATTTTCCAGGAGAAAGGAATGTTTTCGCGCCTTTTTTCGGCGTACAGACCGCGACGATTACTGCCAGTTCGCGCCTGGCTCAGTCATCCGGAGCGGCGATGCTGCCTTTTTATCCCGAGCGCAAGAAAGATGGGTCTGGCTATATTCTGTGGATTGAGCCACCGCTCGAAGATTTTCCCTCTGGCGATGACGTCAAGGATGCGACAATGGTCAATGCATCGATCGAAAAATCTGTACTGGTGCAACCCGATCAATATATGTGGGTTCACCAGCGCTTCAAGACACGACCGCCGGGTGAACCGTTAATTTACCCATGAATTTCCAGGCGCCCGGATCAAGTTACCGCCTGTTATCGCTGCTACTGTTACCCCTGTGGTTATTGCACGCACTGTTGTATGGACGCTCGCAGGCTCTCAAGTGCTATTTTCAGCTACGCTGCTGGGGAAAGAAAAATCAATCGAACAAACCGTTGATCTGGGCGCATGCCGCATCGGTCGGCGAGGTCGAAGCCATCTCTCCGCTGGTCAGGGCATTACTCGACCAGGGCGAAACGCTGCTGTTTACCGCCTTTACCCCCAGTGGTTACAAAACCATTCAACGCAATTTCTCCGATAGCATAGAAACAGGGATTATCCCGATCGACTTTTTCTGGTTTTGTCGACGTTTTTTCCGCCAACGTCGGATAAAGCTTTGCCTGTTGATGGAAACAGAGTTATGGCCTGAATTATTATTCCAGGCGACACGAAACAAGCTGCCGATCATTCGAGTCAACGCGCGCTTATCGAAAAAATCGGTTGAGGCCCCTATCTTTATTCGTTACCTGCTGCGTCGTACGCTGACCTATGTCACATCGCATTTGATCCGCAGTGAATCTGACAGGGAAGCGTTGATACAGTTTGGCGTTTCCCCGCAGGAAATCAAAATTGTTGGCAACCTCAAATCTCGGATCGGCGAAGCGGTCACTGCATCGCGTCTGGTTGAAGCAGAGTACCTGTTATTCGCTTCGAGTCGAGATGGCGAAGAATTGATGATGTTAAGGCAGCGTCCTGCCGGTTTTGAAAGGATTTTGATCGTCATAGCCCCCAGGCACCCGGCGCGTAGCAAATCGATACAGCAGCAGCTCAAGGGGCTCGGGGTCAATTACGCGATACGCAGTCAGTCGCAGGCAGTCGACGCGAATACTGAAGTTTATCTCGCCGATACTCTGGGTGAATTGAAGGCGCTGATGGCGCACGCTCGACTCGTCGTTATGGGAGGGTCTTTCGGTGAATTCGGCGGCCACAATTTAATCGAACCCGCAACCCTGGCCTGCCCAATCATCACCGGACCTTCCGACAGTAATATCTGTGATGATATCGCCCTGCTCGGTGATGGAACTGGCATTTTCCAGGTACGCGACATGGCCGAGTGCTGGGAAAAAATAACACTCTTACTCGATAACCCGGATCAGTCCAGAGCACTCGCTCAACATGCCCTGCAGGCGGTGAGTAATCAGGCGGATGTGCTCGACAGGTACCTGACCGAAATTCAGCCGTATTTATCCGGTTCTTCC
>CAZJEJ010000167.1:0-4275 GCA_964544945.1 uncultured Gammaproteobacteria bacterium
TTTCAATCTCCTGATTACGATGCAGCAGCATCAGACCTGAGCCCTTACATTCGAGAGAATGATACAAAAAGTAGACCCCATGAAAAATAGACGCCTGGGGTTGAGATCGAAAGATAGTCGGGGAAATGTTCCCGGCCGATCGGCTGCACTCTTTGACCGCTCCTGTATCCGAAATAATCAGTTGAGATGAGTAATCGACTGATCGAGCTGCGAAGAGAAGATGCAATCGCGATCATGGATGAGAAAACGGTAACTATTGATCCGATGAGATCGCTTCTCGAAGCTGTTGCTGTGTCCATGACGTCGTTGGGTGATCCGTGACATGGATGTGCAACAGCTTTCGTGTTCCGAGTTCTATGATGACAAACACATAGAGACACTTGAACGTCGCCGTGACCGCGGTCAGGAAATCACAGGCAACGATCACCTTGGCGTGATTGGTCACTTTACGTTCTTGGTAGAACGCGAGTTGTTTTCGAAGGAATAGATTCTCAGCGGCCAAGGCAGTACGGGATCGCGCACATAAGGCCATAAAATACATGCCGTCGGTAAAGAGCGTGCGCGCGAGATGAGCAATCTCTATTAACACACTGAAGATACCGGAAAATGTTGTCATTCTCTAGCACACACCCATCTTTCAATGCATGGCTACCCTACGTTCTCAAGCCAGCATAACTGTGCGGTCGGGTAATATTTGCGGAGCACAGGCGTGCCCACCGAAATATCTCTATTTGCCACATGCACTGGAATTCGCCGCCCACAGGAACTCGCCATGCACACAGGAGTTGCAGTTTTGCCAAATGGCGCCGATAATATAGCCAAATGGCACGCTAATGAGGGAGCAATTCATGACAACCGAGAAAGAAGTCGCCCCGCGTGGCGGTAAAACTACGCGCAAGGCTAGTACGGTGACAGTTCACAAACGTTTCGTGCCATCGCATACAGATGTCACTCATACCCATTCCAGCCGATGGGTAATTCGCTGTGGTCGCAGCCTCGGGCTTAAAGTCAAGAGCCGAGAGGGATTTATTAACAAAATTAGAGAGGGGCTAGACGTTAAGGCCTTAGAACACTTCTCTCATGTCATCGAGTTGACAGACCGCGAAGTTGCACGATATGCGGACATCTCAGTTCGAACCTTAGCGAGACGCAAGCAAGAAGGAAAACTGCAGGCTGGCGAGTCCGATCGAATAGCACGGATATCGATGTTATTCGACGAAGCTGTTGCGCTCTTTGAGGACGATGAGAAACGTGCTGCACATTGGTTCCGCACTCCCAAGAAGGCGCTTGGCGGAGCCTCTCCTATCGAATACGCAGACACCGAACCGGGTGCCCAGGAAGTCCGAGACCTGATCGGGCGCATAGGACATGGCGTATTCGCGTGACGGTTACTGTCTTTCGCATCGTCAAGGACAAGTGGAATTCGAGTGCTTTCGATGGTGAAGGGGCAAAACTTTACCCCGGCCGTTGGAACAGCCGGGGTATTCCGATGGTTTACACCGCAAGTTCCCGTGCCCTGGCAATCCTGGAAACTCTGGTACATTTTGATGCCGAGGACCTCGTTCGTGAGCATTTTAAAATATTCCCGATAGAAGCCCCTGATCTATGCATTCTTGAACTGGGTATCGCACTCCCCAGGGATTGGCAGGCGGATCTTGCGCCGGTTTCAACAAAAGCTATCGGTGATGACTGGATAAAGACCCAGGCATCTGTTGTATTAGCCGTTCCGAGTACGGTCGTACCCGCTGAACAGATTTATCTAATTAACCCTGAACATGCCGATTTCGCGCAATTAATTATCGGCCCCGCGCAAGCTATTGGCTTTGATCCACGCCTGGCAAGACAATAAGCGTTCGGGGAATATCTGTCGGTGGTAAATTCGAAATTGTTACCTGAAAACGACAACTTAAACAGCCTTGTTCCTGAAAGCACCCTTCCCTATACTTCCCCGCCATGAAGGACCTGTTGGTACTCCTCACACACCTATTACAACGCTCATCGTATGCACACTTCACTCGACGGCGATACACCATCAGAAAGCAGCGGCGAAGCCATCATCCGCCGCGCTGATCTCAACCAATTCCGATGGAAAGCTCATTGCCACGGGCTATATCAGGTGCCTGTAGCAGCCTGAGCAACAATTCGCCACACACAGGTCTGAAATTGAGCAGCAATTTATGACTACCAGTGTGGGGAGCTGCTTTGAACAACACAAACCTGAACAGAGGACTTCAATATGATTTTCAAACAGAGACTACTCTCCATCCTGCTCCTGATATTGGCAACTTTTGGATCGGCAGTAGCGATTTCCGCCGAAAAACAGGAGAGTAGTGCCGACGTCGAATGGTATTCGATCGCCGATAACGTGTATCAGTTTCGTTATGAGCATCATTACACAATGTTTGTAGTCACCGGCAAGGGCGTCGTTGCTTTTGATCCACTGTCGAATGAAGCGGCAGAACATTATGTGCATGCGATAAAAACCGCAGCCCCCGGCCAACCACTGCGGGCGATTATCTATTCGCACTGGCATACCGATCACGCGACCGGGGCCAATGTGTTACGCCGTGAATTCGGTCGCAAAGTCCCCATCATTGCCCACGAAAGAACGCTAGCCCGACTGAAAGACCTGGGCAACGAAGATATCCCTTTGCCAACCAGAACAGTTAGCGACAAGGGAGAGACTCTCCGCTTTGGCGATACTGATATCGAATTACGCTATATCGGCTACGGGCATACCGATACCATGCTGGTAGCACGCCTGCCAAAACAGAAAATGGTCTATGTCGTGGACTTTGCCAGCCGTGATTCTGTCGGGTGGCGGGAAATGCCCGGCTGGCCACTGGACGAGCTGGTCGCCATGCAGCGGCGCCTGCTTGACCTGGACTTTGACAAAGTCGCGTTTGGCCATGGCCGGGCCGGACCGGGCGACAGGGAAACTATCAAGCGCCAAACTGTTTATTACGAAAACCTGCTTACCGAAGCCAGGGCAGCCATCAAAGATGGACTGTCGGAAGATAGTGCTGTTGCGCGCGCAACAAATAACCTGCCGCAATACCGGGGCTGGGGCAACTACGATCTCTGGTTCCGACTGAATGTACGCGGTGCCTACCGCTGGGTACAGGAGCGGGAACCTAGTCTGGCGAACTAAGTCAAAGCTCTCTCACATGCAAGGCCGGAACAGTGAAAAAACTATTTACCGGTATTATCTTTGTTATCTGTACCCTGTATAACGTTGCGCACGCAGAGCCCGGTACCAACGATGCAGAAATATTCGATCTTCCGATAACAACACTGTCCGGAGATACCTTTACGCTTGGTGACTACCGAAACCACCAGTCTGTCTACCTGAAGTTCTGGGCGACATGGTGCCAGCCCTGTCGTGAGGAGATGCCACATTTGCAGCACGCATTCGAAAAGTATGGCGACGGGATAAAATTTGTTGCAGTGAATATCGGCATCAATGAAGACATGGAAACCATTAAGGCCACCCTGTCTGAATTCGGCCTGACACTACCCGTCGCTATCGATAGTTCCGGAAGACTGTCAAAAGCCTTTAACATGATTGGCACTCCTTACCATGTTCTGATTGACAAAACCGGTCATGTCGTTCACCGCGGACACAAGGCCTCGAAAGAACTTGATAGCAAGCTGGCCCTGCTATCAGACCACCAGGGAACGGACCTGCCGGATGCTCTCCCGCAACAGACTGCAACCCGGTCGCTGGATCTTGACCGGCGCACCGGCGAAGTGTCAGCGCTGTTCTTTCTGTCCACCTGGTGCGACTGGTACCTGAAAGACACCCGACCCGGCATGTCTGAAAACTGCACAAACGCACAGAAACTGGTGAATACGCTCTATAACGATATTCCTCATTTAAACTGGCAAGGGATTGCCTCGCGCCTCTGGACCGGGAACAAGGAACTGGATGCTTATAAGGCGAAGTACCACATAGCTCATCCCCTTGCTATCGATACGTCCGGCGACATCTTTCTCGAGCACGATGTCAAAAACCTGCCAACGCTTATTCTGAAAAACAATGGCAGGGAAATTTTTAGAGAGACAGATTTCAGTGATCCGGTGACACTCACTAACACCATAAAGCAGATATTCAAGAAAAATACGGATAAGGAAACACGCAATTTTCCTCCCTTTATCAATGTGGTTAAACGCTAGCCCCCCCCTCTCAGGAGTATTTGTCATGCCTTAGTCCTGATCGTTCGTTTTTCCGTGCTACTCACTCAGTCGCATTACTTTCCGACTCGTACACCAGGA
>CAZJEJ010000168.1:0-4253 GCA_964544945.1 uncultured Gammaproteobacteria bacterium
ATCAACCTGGATAATCAAGACCCTGAATGCGATCTGGACTATGTCGCTAATACCGCTCGGGAGATGAAACTGAATGCATCCATGTCGAATTCATTCGGTTTTGGCGGTACAAATGGGACGTGTATTTTCAAAAAAATATGATGTGAGCGTCAGCCGCAAACTCGAAGGAATTCCTGATCTATTAGCCATTCATGCGCTAAAACCTGATACCTACCCATACCTGTTGGCGTCTAACACACGCGGGGGAACGAATTCACGTTACTCAATGCTGTTATCCTGCCCGCAAGAAATTGA
Organism: uncultured Gammaproteobacteria bacterium; assembly: GCA_964544945.1. Lineage (GTDB taxonomy): Bacteria > Pseudomonadota > Gammaproteobacteria. Next base: position 295 of record CAZJEJ010000168.1, read on the forward strand.
TGTACAGTTCGCAGGAGACAATGACTGCCTTGATTCGATCGCAGTCGATGTGGCACAGCCTTGCCAGCAATCGGAATTCCCGTTTTGTGGTGGCTGGTTCGTATTTCTCAGCTACGAATATGCCCAGGCAATCGAACCACAGGTCAATTATTTTTCTGGTGAAACTTCACTTCCAATCGCTTTTAAAACACGAATCCCTGCTGCAATCGTGGTGGATCACGATGAGGAATGCGCTTATATAGTCGTCGAACAGGAATTTAGCGATTTACAGGCCGCTATTCTCGAGGATATAGATTCACTCCCTCAATATGGACTGGATAAACTGGCAATAGGTACAATTTCTGAAGACGACCCCGATTGTTATTTGAAAAGTATCCAAAGCGCCAAGCAATACATACGTGATGGCGATATTTTTCAGGCAAATCTGTCGCGCAACTGGAGCGTCAGGTTTGAAGAACATTGCGACCCGATCGACCTTTACTACAGTCTGAGTCAAAGTAACCCGGCACAGTTTGCCGCTTTGATTAAATTTAGAGATCAATACATTATCAGCTCTTCGCCTGAAAGATTGATATCACTAAGAGGGGGTATTGCCCAATCCAGGCCAATAGCGGGAACGCATCCTCGTGGTAATACGTCGAAAGAGGATGCCAACCTGTCCAGATTACTATTAGCCCATCCTAAAGAGCAGGCAGAACATGTGATGTTGATCGATCTGGTTCGAAACGATTTAGGTCGCTTTTGTGATGCGGGTAGCATAAAGGTAACAGAAAAAATGGTTCTCGAAACCTACGAACACGTACATCACATTGTATCCAATATCCAGGGGCAGGTTCGTAAAGGGTCGAGTGTCAGGGATATCGTACATGCGGTTTTTCCTGGTGGAACAATTACTGGTTGTCCCAAGGTAAGATGTATGGAAATTATCAGTGAACTGGAGCAGGCACCCAGGGGACCCTACACTGGCTCATTGGGTTATATAGGTCTGGATGGCCAAATGGATTTGAATATATTGATTAGGACATTGCTTTACGATCAAAACACCGTCAGTTTTCGAGCCGGTGCTGGAATAGTACATGACTCGGTTCCTGAAAAGGAATTGATGGAGACGCGTCACAAGGCAAAAGGCTTGCTTAACGCGATCAAGGTCGATGCCTGAAGTAACAGTTAACGTAACTCTCGACTGGCAGGAAAGAGGACTGCATTATGGCGATGGGCTGTTTGAAACCCTGTTAAAACGAGAGGGGAAAATACCTCTTTGGAATGACCATTACCAACGTTTACGCAAAGGTTGCCACCGGCTCCATATAGACTTGCCGGAGGAGGAATGGCTAGTAGATAGAATAGCCCAGGAAACTCAGGATGTGGAAACCTCGGTGGTTAAACTTATTGTCACACGTGGTAGCGGTGGGCGAGGGCTGAAACTACCCGCAATTAATCGGCCTTCGATATTCGTGTTTAAATATCCCTATACCGCGATAACGGATAAGGAAATTACGCTTGATGTCGTTATCTGTAAAACCCAATTACCAATCAATCGAAATCTGGCAGGCCTAAAGCATTTAAATCGACTCGACTATGTTCTGGCGGCGCTTGAACTTGAAGCCCGGGGTATTAAAGGTGAAGGTATTTTGCTCGACACAGAAGGGTATCTCGTCGAAGGAATCATCAGCAACCTGTTCTTTTGCATACAGGATCAGATATACACACCATCGCTTGATTTAACCGGCGTAGAAGGCGTCATGCGCAAACAAATTCTTGGCTATTTTGAGTCTCAGGGACTAAAGGTAAAAATCGGACGATTTTCTACGCAATTACTGATGCAGGCGAAAGAGTGTTTTATGTGTAATAGTGTGCATGGGGTTCGACCGATCGGATCGGTTGATCAGATTCAATTTAACATCGGACCACTTACGCGAAACCTTATGGAAATATTCAACACCATGCCCGGACACGAATAATGATATTCAGGTTGGTTAAGAAATTGCTCCTTTTGGGGGTGCTGATTTCGGTAATCGGAGTATCGGTACTCGTAATTCAATTGTTGCGATTTCAATCCGAGGAAATATTCCTGGCCGATTCTGAGCAGACCTTTGTGATTACACCGGGCAGCAATATTAAGGCGATAGCTCATCAACTGAGCCTGCAAAAAATAATAGACGATCCCTGGTTATTTATTTTGCTCGCCAGGATAAAGGGTGTTGAAACCATCGTTCGGGCAGGTGAATATCGTCTGCAGCAAGATCAGTCTCCTTCAGATTTACTCGATACCTTTACCAAAGGCAATTCGATTCAATACAGCCTGTCCGTAATAGAAGGCTGGTCGTTTAGAGAAATGATTCGGGAGTTACAAAGACACTCGGTCATTAGCAAACGGCTACAGGATAAATCTGATGCCGAAATAATGGCAGCCATTGGTTACCCGGGGCAACATCCTGAGGGAATGTTTTTTCCAGATACTTATCGATTTCCCAAAGGAACTACCGATATCCAGTTTTTACAACGTGCCTATCGGTTAATGCAATTTCACTTACAACGCGAGTGGGATAACCGCGCACCGGGTTTGCCGCTTTCTAGCAGCTACGAGGCCTTGATTCTAGCCTCCATTATCGAAAAAGAAACCGGGGTTGCGTACGAACGTCCGTTAATCTCTGCGGTATTTATTCAACGACTGAAAAAGGGCATGCGATTGCAAACGGACCCAACCATCATATATGGGCTGGGGGAAAATTTTGACGGTAATATCAAGTCTCGGGATTTGAAAAAAAACACCCCTTATAACACTTATCTAAATAAAGGTCTGACTCCTACTCCGATTGCCTTACCGGGGTTGGATGCTATCAGGGCTGCATTACATCCAGCCGATAGCGAAGCCCTGTATTTTGTCGCCAAGGGTGATGGCACACATAAATTTTCCAAAACACTGGAAGAGCATAATAAGGCCGTTGTTAAGTATCAGTTAAAAGGCAGGAAAAATCGGAGAAAGATTTCTTCGGAATCGTAAATGAGAAACGCGATTTTAAATATGAACAATAAAATGATAGTAATCGACGGTATCGACGGCTCTGGAAAAGGCGTGCAGACTCGGCGATTACACCAGGCATTGATTCAAGCCGGCCATACAACGATATTGACACGGGAACCCGGAGGTTCGCCAGCTGCAGAGGAAATCAGGAAACTGCTGGTTGAAGGAACACCAGAGAAATGGGACAGCATGACCGAATTACTGCTCATGTATGCGGCTAGAAGATCCCATTTGAGAGACACGATCTGGCCAGCCCTCGACCGGGGAGACTGGATAGTCAGTGATCGTTTCGCTGATTCCAGCCGCGCATTTCAGGGAATCGCTGGAGATCTCGGATTAGAACTAGTAGAAAAAATTCACCAACTCGTGGTCGGGTCGTTTGAACCAGACCTGGTCCTGATTCTGGATATTCCGGAATCGATTGCCTTGAGCCGGGCGAATGCCAGAGGAGGGCAGGAAAACCGATTCGAGCTAAAAGGCGAGCCATACCATGCGAAAGTCAGACAGGCATTTCTGCAGGTAGCAGCATCTAACCTGTTGCTGTATCAGGTTGTCGAAGCAGATCATTCAATAGACGATGTGACCCGTCAAATATTTTCTATCGCTAACCAACGTTTTCAATTATCGCTTGAGCTAGACCCGGACATCGAATAATGGATGACGAAACCGCCCCGATTTATCAACCGGTTTTTTTAACCTGGCACAGGCCTGTGCTGGAAAATATTCTCGCGCTAAAGAGGCAACAACGATTACCTCATGCAATTTTGATCGACGCCAAAAGCGATCAGGATGGAGTCGGTTTTATCTGGCATTTCATGATGTTACTGTTGTGCGTAAAACCCAACGACCTAAGCCCCTGCGGGCAGTGCCAGCCTTGCCAGTTAATGCTATCGAATTCATACCCAGATATTACCTATGTTAGCCTGCTCTACGA
>CAZJEJ010000169.1:0-4209 GCA_964544945.1 uncultured Gammaproteobacteria bacterium
AGGGCATTTTAATCAATTCGATACCTCGATTGTCCGGCAAATACTTCATCACCAACTGCCTGAAATACTTTTCCGAAGCGGTGCCATTAAAGGCAATTGCACTGATCGAGATAAAGCGATTCACCAGACCGAGAATATCGTTGGCTTCTATCTGGTGCTTTTGAATATTCGAATCCAGGCTTCCCGGGCGGTGACAGGCCTTCAGTGTATCCCACAGAATCAGTGGCAGTTCAGTGAATTGCCGAACGCGCGATGAATAATCACACTCGATATCGATATCAAACAGTTCGGCCATGATTGGCCAGAATGCATTGCGGGGATTAGCGTAATACTGTAATGCCTCCAGAGACACTACACCCGGCATACTGCCGAGAATAATTATACGGGGTTCACGCCCAATAATTGGTTCAAACGAATGAACCAGCGGCATATCTTGCCTACTTCTTCATCTGGTCGAAAAATTCCTGGTTGGTTTTGCACGCCTGCATGCGTCCGAGTACAAATTCCATCGCCTCTATTTCATCCATCGAGTGCAGAAATTTGCGCAGAATCCAGATTTTTTGCAACTCTTCCTGGTCCATCAGTAACTCTTCGCGGCGTGTTCCGGAACGATTGATATGGATCGCCGGAAATACCCGTTTTTCCGAAATACGCCTGTCGAGGTGAAGTTCCATATTACCAGTGCCCTTGAATTCCTCGTAGATAACTTCATCCATTTTCGACCCAGTTTCTACCAGCGATGTAGCGAGGATCGTCAAGCTACCGCCTTCCTCGATATTTCGTGCTGCGCCGAAAAAGCGCTTTGGCCTGTGCAGCGCGTGTGCATCGACACCACCGGTCAAAACCTTGCCAGAAGAAGGTATCGTCGTATTGTAGGCACGCGCGAGGCGGGTGATCGAGTCCAGTAAAATAACCACGTCGCGCTTGTGCTCGACCAGTCGCTTGGCTTTCTCGATGACCATTTCTGCGACCTGAACATGCCGACTCGCCGGCTCGTCGAAGGTGGAAGCGACGACTTCACCCCTGACCATTCGTGCCATTTCGGTCACTTCTTCGGGGCGTTCGTCGATTAGCAATACGATCAAATAGCAATCAGGATGATTACTGGCGATACTCTGCGCAATATTCTGCAGGATCAGGGTTTTACCCGCTTTCGGTGGCGAAACCACCAGACCGCGCTGCCCTTTACCAATCGGCGATACCAGATCGATGATGCGCGCGGTTATATCTTCGGTACTGCCATTACCGAGTTCCAGCTTGAGCCGATTCTCGGCATGCAATGGCGTCAAATTTTCAAACAGTACCTTGTGTTTAACGTTCTCTGGTGAATCGAAATTGATCTGGTCGACCTTAAGTAATGCAAAATAGCGTTCGCTATCCTTGGGTGGCCGAATCTTTCCACTGATGGTATCACCGGTTCGCAGGTTAAAACGTCTGATCTGGCTCGGTGACACGTAAATGTCGTCGGGTCCTGCAAGGTAGGAGCTATCGGCAGAACGCAAAAAACCAAATCCATCCTGTAGTATTTCCAGCACCCCTTCGCTGAAAATATCCTCACCTTTCTTCGCCTGTGCTTTGAGTATGCTGAAGACGATATCCTGCCTTCGCATTCGCGAAGAGTGGTCTCCACCCATTGCCTTGAGTAAGTCTATTAGTTCGGGAACAGTTTTTTGCTTAAGGTCGCTAAGATTCATATTATTGGGCACAGGGGAAGAATTGCAGAAAATAATCTTACGGATAGTCAACTTCTAAAAAGTTAAGGGAATTGGGATCTTATTTTGAGCTTATTGGGGGCTACAAACCCGGAACGGGGGGTAGCTATTGAGGCAAGACTAGCACAGTAAAATGAGGCCGTCCACCATTATGAACGACCTTATTTTATTCAAATATTACTGTCGATAAAGGCGGTTAGTTGCGATTTCGACAAGGCGCCAACTTTGGTTGCTTCGACTTCACCGCCCTTGAATAGCATCAATGTCGGGATACCACGGATTCCATATTTTGGCGGCGTACCGGCATTATCGTCAATATTCAATTTCGCAACGGTAACTCGACCATCATACTCATCGGCTATCTCTTCAAGTATGGGAGCAATCATCTTACAGGGGCCGCACCATTCAGCCCAATAGTCAACCAGAACGGGGCCTTCGGCCTGCAATACCTGCGACTCAAAACTATCATCTGAAAGGAAAACTATTTTATCACTCACGCGTTTCTCCGCCCCTGGGGCTCTTAAAATTATGATTACCAATTTAATATTATCAGATTTAACTGTCAACATGATCTGCGAGCCAATTTGTGGCTCTCGATGTAGCTGGATGACAATCCCATGAAAGGATACATGGGTACAAAGAGGCGATTTTTCAAATGGATAGGCAGGATTTTTTCCAATTTGCTACCATAGGCGTTCCATAATCAACTAAACCAGCCAGCAAAATGAGCGAACAACATTTAACCGATACGAAATTTAGTTCGCTGCCGCTCGACAACCGTCTGTTGACCGCGCTAGACCGGCTGGAATTCAAATTTTGCACCCCGATTCAGGCTGAGGCGTTGCCATTATTACTGGCAAAAAAGGATGTATCCGGGCAGGCACAGACCGGCACAGGTAAAACGCTGGCTTTTTTACTCGCCTGTGCGCAACAACTACTTTCCTCGCAGCAGACTCAAACTATCCCTGGCAAGCCCAGGGTATTGATACTTGCCCCGACCCGCGAGCTGGCTTTACAAATTTTCAAAGACGCACAGGAGTTGCTCGCGGATTTGCCGTTAACCCTGGCGATTTGCTATGGTGGGAAAGCTTACGAGCAACAAAAAAATCAATTTAATCAACCAGTCGACTTTCTGATTGGAACACCAGGACGACTGATCGATTTTCTCAAGCAAAAACTCTATAACCTGAAATCCGTCGAAGCGATGGTACTGGATGAAGCCGACCGAATGTTCGACATGGGATTTATCCAGGATGTGCGCTTTATGCTGCGGCGCCTGCCCGAACCGGAGAAAAGGCTCAATATGCTCTTTTCAGCAACCATGGCTCACAAGGTAATGGAACTCGCCTACGAACATATGAACCAGGCACAGTTGGTAAAGATTCAATCCGATACGCCAGCGGTGGAGCGCATTCATCAAACTGTCTACCACCCTGCAAACCATGAAAAGATCCCTTTACTGCTGGGCTTGATACGGGAATTAAAGCCCGCACGAAGTATCATTTTTACCAATACCAAGCATATCGCTATTCGTATCTGGGAGTATCTCCAGGGCAATGGATTAGAGGCCGCGATAATATCTGGGGACATTCACCAGAATAAACGCGAACAGTTACTGAAAAAATTTCACCTGGGAGAGTTTTCCATCCTGGTAGCCACCGACGTGGCATCCCGAGGCCTGCACATTCCAGACGTGACCCATATTTTTAATTTTGACCTGCCCGAACAGGGTGAAGACTATGTACATCGGATTGGCCGCACGGCCAGAGCAGGTAATTCAGGGCATGCAATCAGCTTTGCCTGTGAAGACTACGCGGTGAATCTAGTAGACATTGAATCCTTCACCCGGAGATCGATTCCTACCAGGGCGATAAGTAATGAATTGCTGGCCGAGCCCTTACCGCCAGTGAGGATGAAGAGATCAAAGCCTGTGCGAAATTCCGCTAATAAGGGAAAAAAAGGGAATAGTCGCCCGCATCATTCTCGATCAGGTCATGCGAAACCACGACGTCAACTGGGCTCAAAAAACAAGGCGCCGCAACAATCTGGCTGAGACAGAAGCTCATGAAACATAATAATATCGTTCTCCTTGGTGGAAGTGGCTTTATCGGCAAACAGCTCGCTTATGCTCTGGCCAATCGAGGTTGTACGATTACGATTCCCTGTCGCCGTCCCCATCGACACAAAGATCTCCTGGTGCACCCTAATATCCGGATAGTTGAATCCACCGTACTCGAACCTGCTGAGCTTGAATCGCTAATCCACGGACAGGATGCCGTTATAAATCTTATCGGCATATTGCATCAGCGAAAGGCCGATGATTTCAGGCAGGTACACATTAATTTTATCAACACCCTGGTCACTGCCTGCACCAATAATCAGGTTAAACGGTTATTACATCTGAGTGCGCTGGGTGCAGATCAGGCTACCGGGACCAGCCTATACCTGCGCAGCAAAGGAGAGGGTGAAAACCTGCTTCATACCTTCGGACAAAAAA
>CAZJEJ010000170.1:0-4123 GCA_964544945.1 uncultured Gammaproteobacteria bacterium
CGAACCACCGACCCCCACCATGTCAAGGTGGTGCTCTAACCAACTGAGCTACGCGACTGTAAAAACTCGCGATTATTCGCGTGTGGATTATTCCGGGCATCCTGCCCTCCACCCTTCGGGCCGTCCTGCGGACGTTCAAAATCGCTCCCGGCGATTTTGTCAAACCACCGACCCCCACCATGTCAAGGTGGTGCTCTAACCAACTGAGCTACGCGACTATAAATCAGGTCGGGTATTCTACCTTAGAATTCTAACTAATCAACCTTGCTGAAAGCCTTTGTTTGTATGGCTTACAGCCACATGGCCGAATATTGAATGCAATCCTTACATTAATTGGAATTTCTATTTTAACATTAGTCAAATGGCCTAAAAACAGCTATTTAGTGCAGCAGATGACGTATGGAATTCAGTTGGAAAAAAAGCCAACCATGTTACCTACCCCGCGTGCGAATTCGCTCTCGAGTGGAAAAGACAGCATCCCCATCACCGTATACCCAAGTAGCCAGGGCACTAAATAAAAACGGAACATGAAGAAAAACCAGGCAACGTAAAGGGGAATGAAGGGTTGAATTAAAAAAGACGGTGTGATCGGCTTAAATACCCTGATAATTGGATTGGTTGAATTAACAAAGAATTTCATAAAGAAAAATGAACTGTCTTCGGGCAAAAATAAATTCATCGCGAACCGACCGATCAGCGTCCACATCACCACGCCCAGCAGGTAATCGATAATAATGATCCAAATAGGAAAACCTTCAGCCATAACTACATCCTCTCACGAAAAAAAAAGCCGGGACTTTTCAGCCCCGGCTTCCAATAGTTTACTACTTTATTATTAGTGTGAAGAACTCAGTACAGTATCGCCCGAAGGAACACGAATTTCGTCTACCATCGCCTGGGTTTCCGCGTCAGGTTCTGGTGTCATCAGTGATACTACGACCATGAGCGCCAGACTCACCGGCATACCGATAATCCCGAATCGCAGGTGATCGATACCGAACCATATGTCCATACCGCCCCATTTGACCATGTACAGGTACCAGGTGCCCATGAGGAATCCACCCGCCATACCGGCAATTGCACCCTGGCGATTGGCACGCTTCCACCAGATACCCAGAACGATCGGGAAGAATAGACCGGAAGCGGCAAAGTCGAATGCCCAGGCTACTGCGCCCAATATACTGGTCAGCTTCAAACTGGCTACGAATGCAGCCGCAGCCCCGATTCCAAGTAGCAATATGCGTGCTACCAGCAGACGATGCTTGGTATCCGCATTAGGATCGATGATCTTGTAGTACAGATCATGAGACAGCGCGTTTGCGATCGCAAGCAACAGTCCATCCGCAGTTGACATCGCTGCCGCCAACCCACCTGCGGCCACGAGGCCAGAAATGACGTACGGAAGACCCGCTATTTCAGGCGTTGCCAGTACCACGATATCCCCTCGCATAAAGAACTCGTTGAGCTGCAATATGCCATCGGTATTCGCATCGATAATCTGCAGGAAGCCAACGTTACTCCACTTCTGGATCCAGTCAAGCGCCTGTACGTCGGCGATAGATTTGCCGATGATACCGGTTGCGAGGTTAGGGTCCAGGATCTGCAGCTTGGTAAAAGTCGCCAGCGCGGGAGCCGTGAAATACAGCAGGAAGATGAACATCAACGACCATGCGACAGACTGACGTGCCGCTTTCACCGATGGTGTGGTGAAGTAGCGCATCAATATGTGCGGCAATGAAGCCGTACCGGTCATCATGGCAAATACCAGCGTCACGAACTGCCAGCTATCACCTGCTGTCGCATAAGGCACGGACAGAGCTTTTAGTCCCTTCTTTGCCCCTTCTACCGCTTCTAGTGATCCCATGTTGTAAATTGCTTCCAGTTCAGTAATACGTTGCACCGCATCGCCGTAAACAAACTGCGGAATCAGACCAAAGCCCTGCTTGTTCGACATCCAGAATACCGGTACAAGGTAGGCAATGATCAGCACGATGTACTGGGCTACCTGGGTCCAGGTGACCGCACGCATACCACCGAGCATGGAACAAAGTAAAATACCCGAAAGACCAAACCAGACACCCACTTCGAACGGTATTTGCAGTGCGCGTGAAGCGATCGTACCCGTTGCATTGATTTGCGCAGTTACATAGGTAAACGATGCGACGGCGAGTACTACGACACCGAGGAAGCGCGGCAAGTTACCCCCGTAACGGGTACCGATGAAGTCCGGCACGGTGTAGCAACCAAACTTGCGTAGGTAGGGCGCCATTAACGAGGCAACCAGGATATAACCCCCGGTCCAGCCAACGACAAATGCCAGATAACCATGGCCACCGAAGTAGATACCACCGGCCATCGCGACAAATGATGCACCCGACATCCAGTCCGCCGCAGTCGCCATGCCGTTAAATACGGCAGGTACCTGTCGTCCGGCGACATAATAGGCATCCACCTGCATGGTACGTGAAAGCCAGCCGATACCGGCATAAATAAGGATGGTAAATGCGACAAACAGAATACCAATCGTTTCCGAGCTGGCCCCCATTTGCTCAAGGATCGCCATCAATAATACGAATACCAGGAATCCCCCGGTATACATACCGTATACCTTTGGCAGATTCTCTAAAAAACCACCTTTTTTGGTAAAATCATCGTTTAGCATGGTCTATTCCTCCTCGGCGAAACCACAATCTTTATCGATTGCGTGTTGGGCTTTAACAAACCAGAACAAGGTAATTACGAAAATGATTTCGGAACCTTGTGCCGCCATATAGAAACCAAAAGGAAAATTGAGAAAAGAAAATGCGTTGAGTGAATCTGCAAACCAGTGAACTACAAAAGAAAAAATAAACCAGATTGTAAGAGTAATAAACATCAGCTTCCTGGTCCTCTGCCAATGCTCCTCTCTCCTGGAAGTATCTGTATTCATACATCCCCCTTAATTAAAGAAAGTAGAGTTAAGGTTATTGCTTTGCGTACTTATAGTTCTAATATTTTCGCAGCAACAATATCTCACATGTATTTGCATATTTACAGGGCAAATCTCTGTTAACATGCCCGAATCTGTAACTTATCGGCATATTTCTTTGCGGGTAAGAAAATATTGTTACGATAGGTAACAAATAAACGGAAATTACCCTGTTGAAAGCCCTGAAATCTGTCAAATCAATGTTATCGCTGCTTCTATCCCGGAAATCCTGGCGCGTATTACGGGATCATCTGGGTATCGGCAAAAAGAAAAAAGTCGATAAAATCACCAACCAGGCTACCCTGGCGTACTTCGTAAACACCCGATCCAGTCATGTGGCGCAGACCTCGCTTTACGGTTATTTGAGAACCAGAGCTGGAACCCGCTTCCCTGAACTTTTCGAAAATCCGGACATCCTGCTATCGATCAATATGGCAAAATGGCATATGTGGCTCGCTTGCGTGACCGATCTTTGCGTATTTTTTGGCCGACTGCTATACCAGTCGGGTCGGCTCGATTCATCCGATATCACAATACTAATGTCGGGTGTCATCGATCAAATATTACGGGAAACCGGCTCCCCCGATGAAGCAGGTGACGCTTTTCCCCCAGCAGTTGTAAAAGCCGAGCAAAGAATCCATAACTGCGAATGGTCGAAAGATTTCGATGACGACGATATATTCTGTGATAGCCCAACGGCACTGTATTATTGGGCGCCTATCGCCGACGAGTTGAAAAGCAGAGATGAAATTATCGTGCGCAATTCGGTTCGATTTCGCTGGATAGAAGTGAGACGCAGTGCGCGTGCGTTAATCGACATTGAGGCCCTGGTCATTGCATCGCCGGCAATACAGGCGGCCGAGGTAAATGCAGGTTAGCGAATCGCTTTCAATGCCTGGCGCATCGCTTCCGAAAGACGGGTCAACTGCCTGGCTTCATGATCGAAATTCCCTGCCGCCAGCCATTTTTTAAATACTGGCCCGATCACCGACCATTCTCGGTCCAGTATTGAATACCAGGCTGTATCGCGGTTGCGACATTTATACATTGTGGCCTGCCTAAATACACCTTCAAACATGAATCCGAGTCGTTCAGCCGCTGCACACGATGGTGCATTTAGCGAGTCACACTTCCACTCGTAGCGTCGATAACCCA
>CAZJEJ010000171.1:0-2146 GCA_964544945.1 uncultured Gammaproteobacteria bacterium
GCATCGGGCGTGATGCGCCCGGTACTGAGGCCAAGGTCCTTGACGCGATACTCGACTCGGGCTTGCGCGTCTTTCCATGACAGGCTGGCATTTTGAATATTCAAGCCCCCGAAAGCGCCCTGCAAGGTCATGGGTTCACCATCGGGTACGTCAGATGTCGATTTCGATGGTATTGAGGTGGGTAATTCAGAAACGCCAGCTTCGAACAAATCGTCCCAATTGGTCACGCCTTTTGCATTTTTCTCCAGGTTGATTTCAAGATCGTCCAGCAGTAACGCCTCGATTTCTGGGCTTAACAACATTAAGGACGCCACATCGACGCTGATGCTGACCTTGCCCACCTTGATCATCGACTGTGCGCCAAACCCCGGTGCGTTGGACAAACGCATCGCGCCCAGCTTCATGCCGAGCGCGGGGTAAATCGTCACCTTGACATCACCAAAAAATTCGAGTTCGCGACCGGTCTCCTGCCTCACCAGGTCGGACAATTCCTGTTTGTACTGGTTTGCATCGAAAGTCGCCAGAAAAATACCGGTAGCGACCACGAGAAACAGTACCGCCACCAGAATAATCCACAAAAGTAATTTAAAAGATTTATTCACGAATCCTGACATATCTATTTATCCGTTTATAATGGGTTCAATGTGGCATGAATCGAGCACCGAATCAAGGTAATGAAAGACCGACTGGAACTCTGGATAAACCAACAGAAATCGCGTTGGAATACGTCGCGACATAGTACGCAGGCGCTTGGCTGGCTACCCTTTCCCCTATTACTGATTCTGATCTTTGTGGTTGGTGTCGGGATCTACTGGAGCGACGAACCCGATGCCTTCGATATCGTTGCTATCACCGCAGCAAAAGCGCCGGAAACCAGGGCACAGATTACCACCGGTAGTTATACCACCAGCACCGTGATCGAAGCGATGGAAACGCTGCTCAACAAGCGCGGTGGTTACCTTAGTAACGACATCATGCCGCCGTCGCTCTGGCTCGATAATATACCCAACTGGGAATTTGGCGTACTGGTGCAGGTACGCGACCTGACTCGCTCGATGCGAAACGACTTTAGTCGCTCGCAATCCCAGTCTTCCGAAGATGTAGACCTGATCATCGCAGAACCGCAGTTTAATTTCGACAGCCAGTCGTGGATTTTCCCCGCCACCGAAAATGTTTACCAGGATGGCATCGACGCACTCTATGGTTACCTCGATCGATTACAGGACCCCAATAACCCGGCCGCTCAGTTTTATGCGCGCGCGGACAATTTGAAGGAATGGCTCGGACAGGTGGAAAAACGCCTGGGAAGTCTGTCGCAGCGACTGAGCGCGAGTGTCGGCCAGACCCGGCTTAATACCGACCTGGCGGGTGATGCCGAAGCCGTGCAATCAACCGAAACAAGCCAACAGGTAGTAGTGAAAACACCCTGGTCAGAAATCGACGATGTGTTTTACGAAACCCGGGGCGCAGCCTGGGCGCTGATGCACTTCCTCAAGGCGGTGGAAATCGATTTTGAACCGATCTTGAAGAGGAAAAATGCGTTGATCAGCCTGCGCCAGATTATTCGCGAGCTCGAATCCACGCAGCAACCCCTGTGGAGCCCGATAATCATGAACGGTAGTGGTTTCGGTCTGTTCGCCAATCACTCACTGGTGATGGCGTCGTATATTTCACGCGCGAATGCGGCGGTGATCGATCTGCGTAATTTGATAGAGCAGGGTTAAGCCTCAGCCTGCCAGTGCCCTGACTTACCACCAGACTTTTCGATCAGGCGAATATCACCGATCACCATGCCCCGGTCGACGGCCTTGCACATATCGTAAATGGTCAACAAGGTGATCTGGGTGGCGGTCAATGCCTCCATTTCGACACCTGTCTGGCCCCTGGTTTCGGTACTCACAGTACATTCGATCCGGTTTTGTCGGTCGTCAATTTCAAAATCGACCGTTACATGGGTAAGTGCGATTGGGTGGCACAGTGGAATCAGCTCGGATGTACGCTTACTTGCCATGATACCAGCGGTGCGGGCGATACCCAGTACGTCGCCTTTTTTATGTTTTCCCTGTTTGATCAATGCCAGGGTTTCGGCTTTCATACTGATATTGCCCCTGACCACGGCCCGGCGCGCGCTGATATCCTTGTCGCC
>CAZJEJ010000171.1:2246-4016 GCA_964544945.1 uncultured Gammaproteobacteria bacterium
CGTATTTTCCGATTGTTCGCCGATACAATCACATCGCCGACCTGCAATCCGGCTTTATCTGCCGGGGACCCACTTTCGACCTGAGTGACGATTAATCCTTTTTTAATCTTGACGTCAAATGCCTGTGCGAGTTGCGGGGTCAGGTCCTGACCCTGGGCGCCGAGCCTGCCCCTTTTTACTTCTCCATACTCAATCAGTTGCTGCATGATCCCGTAGGCCATATTGATTGGAATCGCAAAGCCAATACCGATACTGCCCGAGTTGCCACCACCGAAGATCGCGGTATTGATCCCGACCAGTTGACCTCGCAAGTTGACCAGCGCTCCGCCCGAGTTACCGAGATTAATCGATGCATCGGTCTGGATGAAATCCTCGTAGGACTCGATCCCGAGGCCTGAACGGCCCAGTGCTGAGACTATGCCCGAGGTTACGGTTTGACCAAGTCCGAAAGGATTGCCAATCGCGACGACGAAATCGCCCACGCGCAAATGACTCGAATCTGTTATCGGTACCTGGGTGAGGTCCTCGGTTGGTATTTTGAGCACGGCAATATCGGCATCCGGGTCGCGGCCGATAATTTCTGCCAGCAATTCGCGTCCGTCAAAAAGCGTTACGGTGATTTCATAGGCATCCTTGATGACGTGATTATTCGTCAGGATATAACCTTTGTCGGCATCCACGATTACCCCGGAGCCGAGGCTCTGGGTTTCCTGGATTCGTTCGATACTGGGGAAATTGAAAAATCGTCGGAAAATCGGGTCCGAAGACAGCGGTATTTCAATGCGTCGTTTCGATTGTCCGCGCGTCGCAATATTGACCACCGCCGGTGTTGTTTTTTCCAGCATCGGCGCGAGACTCGGCAACGGTTGCCCCTCCACCGCGACCGGTAGCGCCGACTGCAAGGGGGTCAGGACAAGCAGCAGCAACAAAAATGAAATGCTCTTCATTCGATACCTAAAAGGGTCGTGGATTGAAATCAAATTGTTTTTCCATATCGTGATAAAACGCCTCTGCCTTTTTGTTATCGGCCGGCGGTGTCTGGATCATGATTTCGACGAATTGATCCCCGGCTTGCCGGCCAGGCATTCCTTTACCCTTGAGGCGCATTTTTTGCCCTGACTGCGTGCCCGGTTTGATGGTTAATTCGACCTGACCATCCAGCGTTGGTACTTTAAGTTTTGTGCCCTGGGCGGCTTCCCAGGGCGTTATTGGCAGGCGCAAAACTACATCCTTTTCGTCGAGTTTAAAATACCGATGTGGCAGGATACTCATTTCCAGGTAAAGATCTCCCGCATCGCCACCGTTAGGCGCCGGATGACCCTGCTTATTGAGTCGAATTTTTTGTCCTGCAGCCACACCTTTAGGTATGGTGATCTTCAGTTTTTTCAGCCCCGGGCTCGCCAGTTTATCGCCGGCAGTTTGTTGCTGGCCGAATTGAATGGTCTTGGGTCCACCCTGGAATGCTTCTTCGAGCGAGATATCGAGCTTCAGATGTCGGTCTGCGCCTTTTTGCGGTGCCTGGCGAAAGGGTGAGCCCTGCTGCTGGAAACCACCGCCGAATACCGACTCGAAGAAGTCGCTAAAATCTCCATTACCGAAGCCGCCGCCGCCGAATCCATCGCCAAATCCACCGGGGTTAAATTCGTGACCATGCTTCCAGTCATTACCGAACTGATCGTAGGCTTTACGTTTTTCCGCGTTTTTCAGTACTTCGTAGGCTTCATTTACTTCCTTGAATTTTTCTTCGGCCACATCCTCACTATTGACATC
>CAZJEJ010000172.1:0-3977 GCA_964544945.1 uncultured Gammaproteobacteria bacterium
CGACCCTACAATGTTAACTTTCCGAATCTCGGATTGGTCGAATAAATTTGGCCCTACAGGCGGGTCGTTTCCAATCCGCGTGGTATTTTCTTTTCCCGGTCATAAAACGGTAGCTCTACTACCTCACAATCATGACGGTTGCCATCACGGTCGCAAAGACTTAAACGCCTGCCCAGCCAGTTGCCAGCCCGGTCGAAGCGCACGAACCCAATCCCCTTATTAAGGTAAGGCGTCCATGCGCCTGTCGTCATTCGCCCTACTGCCCGATCGCCATCGAGCACCTGAAGTTGCGCGAATGGCACCGCATCTTCGCAACTCAAACCAAACAACAGGCATTCCTGATCAGCCTGCGCCAGCACCTTGCGTCCGATGAAATCTTCCTTGTCCAGCTCAACAAATGTGCCCAGCCCGGCTTCGTAAGGTGTTATGTCCGGGTCGATATCGGTGCCATTGTCGAGGATACCTGCTTCGAGTCGACGTATACCCATCGACTCCGCACAGCTAAACTCCATTCCATACGGTTTTCCTGCGTTTATCAGATGATCCCAAAGTGCGTGATGATCGGTCGTCGCACCGTCGCTATAGATTTCGAAGCCTATTTCTCCGGTCCAGCCGGTACGGCTGACCAAAAGTTCCTGCCCGCCAAACTGAAACTTGCCCGCATGAAAATAACCGAATTTTTCGGGTACCTGTCCATCGGTAGCCGCATGCAAAACCGCCATCGATTTGGGGCCCTGGATTTGCAGTACCCTCGATTTAGGATCATGAATGCTGACATCCAGATCGTATGCATACGCCCATAACCAGGATTGAAATTCACCGTTGGCCTGCACATACCAGAAGTGATCATCGGCCAGGCGAATCAATACACCATCCATGATAATACCGCCTTTGGGTGTGCAGGCAATAGCATACCGGGCGCGCCAGTGTTTGAGCGTTTCGATCCGACGCGTGAATACTCGTTCCAGCAGTCTGACCGCATCCGGCCCTTTAATTTCCAGCGGCTTTTCGGGCACGTCGTAGAGCATCACCCCACGCCTTAATTTCCAGTACTGTTCGATTGGGTCGGCGCCAACCGAAAGTGGGTAAAATCGCTGGCAATAAATACCATAGACCATATCGTCCCGGGCATATTTATCGTTATAGGGCGATGTCTCGAAACGCTTGGCGCTAATACTGACGATACCGTGCGATGTCGCGTAGTTCATAATATCCAGCCTGAAAGCAAATTTTGCGTGGCGTAGTCTAGCAGCGGAAAGCCTGATTTAAAATCACCCTCTGCATGAGGATCGAACTTTTCGGAGGGTGCGGTAAGCGCTGTGCATTACACCGTTTGCTAACTGGTATAAATGAAGCATTTAGTAGAGAATAACTGCATGAATTTCGGAATCACCAAGACCATTCCTGCCAAAGCCGGCGTCGAAACACTCGACTCGCTCTACGACGGCAGCCGTACGGAATTTGAATTCCACATGGCGGGCGCCAACCCGACCAGGCTGAATACGGGCGACTACGTGTATACGATTTTTGGCGACCAGTTGCATGGGCGATTAAAAATTCGTGAATTCATCACCGGTGGCGTAAATCCGGATTCCGGCAAGCCGCGCACATTGATTATCGTCGATGCCCCCGGCCAACGCCTGGCGACACCGGTACCCAAACAGGGGCATCGGGGAACTCGTTATACCGATGGTGAAGACTGGCCGGAATAATTCAATCGGACAAAGACTGGTGCTTCACCTGTCAGGCACCGTAAGCCAGGCCACCTCTGCGCTCACATGAGGCAATACCTGCTCCTCGATTTCGGTTCCAGCCAGTCGGTTGAAGTAATTCATGAAGGTATACAGGGCGATTTCCGAGAGTATCACGATCATTTTTTCGTCGCTTACCCCGCGCGACTGAAAGTCTGCAAATTCTTTGTCGTCCAGATTACCCTTCTTCGCCAAAGCGACCCGCACAAATTCCTGGATAGTCAGCAGCTGCGGTTTCTGTGTCAACAATTCACCCCGGGTCAAGGCATCGATGTCTTCTTGCTCGACGCCGAGCTGGTTGCAGACAAACCGGTGCGCCGGTAGACAATAACCACATCCGTTAAAGCGCGCCATTTCGATGGCTACTACCTCTTGCTCGAGTGAACTCAATCCCTTGCTGATTGAATCGCTCAGGCTAAATATTCCACGCAAAGTTGCCGCGTTATTAGCCACACCTTCGAACACATTCCAGCGTGCCTCGTCGCCACCGCTTTTGGCGCTTAATAACGAGAGTGTTTCTGGATCGAGCCGACTCCGATTAACAGGTTCAATTCGAGGCATATATCGCTCCAGCAGGAGAAGAAAAAGAACATTTTGACCTCTACTGTCGATGATCGCAATCAATAGCGCTCGCCTGGAAGATATATCATCTGGTAGAAAATTAACCTATCCTAGTCCGCATCGTCTCTGATCATCAGACAAAGTCTTTTCATGCCTACAGATATTCTGCTCACCACGCTAAACGCGCGTTACATGCATTCGGCTTTTGGCCTGCGTTATCTCTACGCCAATCTGGGCGAGTTGCGGTCACGGACGCTATTGCAGGAATTTACCATTCAGCAACGCCCGATTGATATCGCAGAAAAAATACTGCTGTCGCAACCGGAGATCATTGGTTTTAGCATCTATATCTGGAACGTCGACGAAACCAGCGAGGTCATTGCATTGATCAGGACGATCGCACCGCAGGTGAAGATTATCATCGGCGGGCCCGAAGTGAGCTTCCCTCGGGATCAACCAGCGATCTGTGAGCGCGTTGATTATGTCATCACCGGGCCGGGGGAGATTAGCCTGTACAAACTTTGTCAACAATTGCTTGCGGGCGAAACCCCTGAAAACGCGGTGATTGATGGTGAAATCGTCGCCTTGATCGAGCTCAAATCACCCTATCGATACTATACCGACGAAGATATTCGTAACCGCCTGATTTATGTCGAGGCCTCGCGCGGTTGCCCATTCAAATGCGAATTTTGTCTTTCCTCACTGGATAAAACCGCCCTGGCTTTCAACCTTGAGACATTTCTAATCGAAATGGATCACCTGTATCAACGCGGCGCGCGGAATTTCAAATTCATCGATCGAACCTTTAACCTCAAGGTCAGCACCAGTATTGCCATTCTGGAATTTTTTCTGCAACGGTTGAGTGATGGTTTATATCTTCATTTCGAAGTCATCCCCGATAATTTACCCGATAAGCTAAAAGCGGTACTGGTCAAGTTTCCACCAAACTCATTGCAGTTTGAAATCGGCGTACAAACCTTCGACCCCAAAATCCAGGCACTCATCAGCCGTAAACAGGACAATGCAAAAACCAGCGAAAATTTACGCTGGTTGCGCGATCATACCGGTGCACATATTCATGCCGATTTAATCTTTGCCTTGCCAGGCGATACGCTGGAAAATTTTTCAAAAAGTTTCAATCGACTGGTGGCACTACACCCGCATGAAATCCAGCTCGGTATCCTCAAGCGCCTGCGCGGCGCCCCGATCAATCGACACACCGAAACCTATCAACTCAAGTATAATCCGCAGGCGCCGTACAATATTTTGAGTACACGCGATATCGATTTCACCACGATGCAGCGGATGAATCGCTTTGCGCGTTTCTGGGATATGATCGGCAATTCAGGACGTTTTCGAGAAACCTTGCCTGCCATCCTCGGCGACAATCCTTTTCATCGTTTCCTTCAACTCAGCGATACGATTTACGTCCTTGTAGACAGTACCTGGAAGATTTCGCTAAAACGAATTTTTGAGCTGGTTTATACGGTTTTGAGCGAACACATGGGGGCAAAGGCAGATATCGTTAAAGAGTCGCTAAAGATTGATTACCATCGCTCAGGACAGAAAGGTCAGCTGGAGTTCAATAGCCAGGCTCTAAACCCGATCGACCGAGGCGGAGTTGCGAATAAACGACAGCAACAGCATCTGTAAGTATCGCGTATT
>CAZJEJ010000173.1:0-1499 GCA_964544945.1 uncultured Gammaproteobacteria bacterium
CTGATGAAGGTCAGGGAGCGTATGATTGGGATATCGATTATCGATTCGCGATTCGACTGTGTGATCGTGAACGAAATCGACCTCGGTGGTAAGAAGGCGATCATTCCCTCGATCCGGGGTCGCGCCTGGATTACCGGTACCCATCAAATCCTGCTTGATCCTGACGACCCCTGGCCGCTGGGTTATCGCCTCAGCGATACCTGGCCGATGACTAAGGACCAGGGAACTTAACCGATTATTTCCTCGACTCGTAGGCGGTTAATTTGAATAGAATCCAGCCCTAGCACTTCGGACAATACCTGGTCGGTATGCTGCCCTAGAACCGGCGGTGCCAGGAGATACTCTATGGGTGTATCGGAGAATTGAATCGGATTAGCGACACTTTCGATCTTTCCCGCGCTGGGATGATCGAGTTGCTTACGCATACCACGATGCCGTACCTGTGGATTGGTAAACACCTGCTCAAGATTATTGATCGGGCCACAGGGAATACCCCTTCGATTCAATTGCTCCAGCCACCATTCGGTTGTCTGAACGCGCATTATATCGGCGACCTGTGGAATCAAAGCATCCCGATTTCGAACGCGCCCATTATTTTTCTGGAAGCGCTGGTCTGTTGCCAGCTCGGGTTTTTCCGCGAGACTGCAAAAACGCTCAAACTGGGTATCGTTTCCGATCGCCAGGATCATATGACCATCGACTGTTTGAAACGCCTGGTAGGGCACGATATTCGGGTGCGCGTTGCCAAGACGCTGGGGATTATTACCTGTCGCAAGATAGTTCATCGCCTGATTGGCCAGCGTTGCAACCTGCACGTCGAGCAGTGACAAATCGATATATTGCCCTTGCCCACTTTGCTGGCGATGAATTAGCGCAGCCTGGATTGCATTCGCCGCGTACAACCCGGTTAAAATGTCGGCAAGCGCGACGCCCACCTTCATCGGCTGCCCCTCCGCTTCGCCGGTAATACTCATCAGCCCACCCATGGCCTGAATCATGAAATCGTAGCCCGCACGCTCGGCATAAGGCCCGGTCTGCCCAAAACCGGTAATCGAGCAGTAGACCAGTTTTGGATTGACCTGCTTCAGGTTACTAAAATCGAGCGCGTATTTCCTTAATCCTCCTACCTTGAAATTCTCGATCAACACATCGCTCTTAAGTGAGAGGCTACGAATCAATTCCTGCCCCCCAGAACTCGCGATGTCGATACAGATCGAAAGTTTCCCTCGATTGGCACCGTGAAAATAAGCCGCCTCGCTGGTAGGTTTACCGTTGTAATCGGGCATATAAGGTGGGCCCCAGCTACGCGTATCGTCACCCTGCCCCGGGCGCTCAACCTTGATCACCTCGGCACCCAGGTCAGCCAGCATCTGGCTGGCCCAGGGTCCGGCCAGAATTCGACTCAGATCGAGGACGCGATAACCGGCCAGCGCACCTGCCATTAGTATGTTGCCTCGAAAAATAGTGATTTTTTCGCGCTAGCAAGGCGGTTTCGCGCG
>CAZJEJ010000173.1:1599-3952 GCA_964544945.1 uncultured Gammaproteobacteria bacterium
AGCCTGAGTGTATAAATCATACACGATGGCTTGAGCACGAAACCAACGCAGCTATCGCGGAAAAAGCGCATTTTAGTTGAAGGCTTGCAGGCCGGTTTGCGCCCGTCCTAGTATCAACGCATGCACATCGTGCGTCCCCTCGTAAGTATTGACCGCTTCCAGGTTCATCACATGACGGATTACATGAAATTCGTCGGATACGCCATTTCCCCCGTGCATATCGCGTGAGACCCGCGCTATATCGAGTGCCTTGCCACAATTATTGCGCTTCATTAGAGAGACCAGTTCGACCGGACAATTATCCGCATCCATCAAGCGCCCCATTTGCAGGCAGGACTGCAAACCCAGGGTAATTTCGGTTTGCATATCGGCGAGCTTTTTCTGGATCAACTGGGTCGCAGCGAGTGGGCGGCCGAATTGTATTCGATCGAGGGTGTACTGCCGCGCGCTGTGCCAGCAAAATTCTGCCGCGCCCATCGTGCCCCAGGCAATCCCAAAGCGGGCCTTGTTCAAACAACCGAACGGTCCTTTTAATCCACTCACGTTGGGTAACAGGTTTTCTTCGGGTACGAATACGTCCTGCATTACGATCTCGCCTGTTACCGACGCTCTCAATGAAAATTTTCCCTCGATTTTCGGTGCGGACAGCCCCTCCATATCACGCTCAAGGATGAAGCCTCGAATCACGCCATCGAGTTTAGCCCAGACAACCATCACATCGGCGATTGGTGAATTGGTAATCCACATCTTGGTACCCTTGAGAGTATAGCCACCGTCGACCACGGTCGCGGTGGTTTTCATGCTGCCAGGATCAGACCCGGCATCGGGCTCGGTCAAGCCGAAACATCCTATCCACTCTCCGGTAGCGAGCCGGGGTAAAAACTTTTCTCTTTGCGCTTCGCTACCGTAGGCGTAAATGGGATGCATCACCAACGATGACTGCACGCTCATCGCCGACCGGTACCCACTGTCAACTCGCTCTACTTCGCGTGCCACCAGGCCGTAGGACACGTAGTTCACTCCTGCACAGCCATACTTTTCCGGAATCGTTGCACCCAGCAAACCAAGTTCGCCCAGCTCATTCATGATTTCGCGGTGGAATATTTCTTTACGATTAGCCTGCTTTATGCGCGGCATTAATTTATTCTGGCAATAATCGTACGCGGCGTCTCGAATAAGACGCTCTTCCTCTCTCAACTGCTGATCGAAGAACATTGGGTCCTTCCAGTCGAATATTGTCCTGGTAGATGATTGAGATTTTGGTTCGCTCATAAGGAGATCCTGATCTTTAAAGTTCGTTGAAATTTTGTGATCACATATTTTATTCGTAATCATTGGCAATTAACAGACTAGATAATCTTTTTCCAGGAGAGCAGTTTACCGGCTATCGATCAGTTGTAGAGCAAGCGTGCCATATTCGTAATAAGCCGATCGCGATTTCCGCCAGGATTCACGATGCAGGCATTCAATTTGAAATGGAAATTCATCACGATTACCGCTAACGAGTGTATCGGCCAGGTAATTGCCAATCACCGTACCAGGACCAATTCCACGGCCATTGAAGCCAGCCGGGGCGAATACGCCCGGGGCCAGTACCTGAATGCGGAGCAGCCTGGTCGAGGTTAAACCTACCTGTCCCGTCCAGTGATAAGCCCAGGGAATACCCCTGGTCTGCGGGTATAGCCTGTTACGCATACGTGTCATCCAGTTGCTGCGGACCGCTTTGTGAAAACCTCGCAGGCTTCCGGCGCTACTCATCACCAGGCGCCCTTCTTCGTCGACCCGCGAGGAAGTCATCAAAAGCTGAGTATCCCAGAGCCCATGACGTTGTGGGATAATGCTCTCCGCAACCGCCGAGGGTAAAGCTGCGGTGGCGCACTGGAATATGAATACAGGGAAGGTCGAATCCTGTACGCCCTGGCAACGATCATTTGCGTAGGCATTCGTCGCAATTACCACCTGCTCGGCTGTTACCTGGCCATTTTCAGTTTCAGCCAACCAGTGATTACCTTGCCGTGAGAGTTTTTCAAGCGGCGATTGCTGGTATAACTTCGTCCCCTGCACTGCTGCGGCTTGCGCCAGTCCAAAAGCGTAATTCAATGGATGAATGGTACCGGCTGTCGGATCCAGAATTCCACCGTGTCGATAAATCGGAGAGCCCGATAGTGCTTGTGCCGCATCCCCATCAATAATCTCAACCGAAGCACCAATATCCTGTATTTGTTGGCACCGATGTTCGAGATAGCGCATCGCCGATGCCTTATGCGCGATATTTATCGTACCGCATTGACTCGCGTCGCAATCGATACGATATTTTTTTACCAGTTCGAATACCATGTCAGGTGAATTGCGC
>CAZJEJ010000174.1:0-3945 GCA_964544945.1 uncultured Gammaproteobacteria bacterium
GAGAAGGCATGTACACTCAGTACTTTACGTTTTGCCTAATAACCCAGTATGTCTGAAGATCGAACCTACCCCGAAATCCGTGATGCCGTCGCGCGTCTTTGCGGCAATTTTCCTGGTGAGTACTGGCGCGCTAAGGATAAAAATAAGGAATATCCGAGTGAGTTTGTCGAAGCATTGACCGAGGGTGGCTATCTATCGGTGCTGATTCCGGAGCAATATGGTGGTGCCGGTATGGACCTTGGCTCAGCCTGCGCGGTGCTCGAAGAAATTCAACTTAGCGGCGCGAATGCCGGAGCCTGTCACGCACAGATGTATACCATGGGTACCGTATTGCGGCACGGCAACGAGGCACAGAAACTGCAGTACCTGCCCGCGATTGCGGCCGGAGAATTGCGCCTCCAGGCCTTCGGTGTAACCGAGCCATCAAGCGGGACAGATACCACGCGCATCAAAACCAGGGCGATACGAGAGGGGGATCACTACCTGGTTTCGGGGCAAAAAGTTTTTATTTCGCGCGTCGAGTACTCGGATTTGTTGCTGTTGCTGGTGCGCACAACGCCACGCGATTCGGTCGATAAACCGACGCAGGGTATGTCCGTGCTACTGGTCGATTTGCGCGAAGCCATTGGTAAGGGGTTGACTGTACGACCACTGGAGACAATGCTCAACCATGCGACCACCGAACTATTTTTTGACCAGCTACGCGTACCCGTGGAAAATTTGATTGGTGAAGAAGGCAAAGGTTTTTCTTATATCCTCGATGGTATGAACGCCGAGCGGATCTTGATTGCCGCTGAGTGTATCGGCGATGCCCGGTGGTTTATCGCCAAAGCCAGTGATTATGCACGCGAGCGAGAAGTATTCGGCCAACCAATCGGTAAAAATCAGGGCGTGCAATTCCCTATCGCGCGGGCCTACGTTCAAACCGAAGCAGCCGCGCAAATGGTGATCAGGGCAAGCGATCTATTTGATGCTGGAGAACCCTGTGGCACACAGGCCAACATGGCGAAATTGCTCGCTGCCGATGCTTCCTGGGCCGCAGCCGATATGTGCCTGCAAACACACGGTGGCTACGGCTTTGCGACTGAATACGATATCGAGCGCAAGTTTCGCGAAACACGCCTGTACCAGGTTGCCCCGATTTCGACCAATTTGATTCTCTCGAACGTAGCCACGCATGTTCTCCGATTACCAAAGTCATTTTAATGCTGAATCTCAGTGAAATGTTGGTCGTCACGCTGGAACAGGCTGTAGCGGCACCCTATTGCTCGAACCGACTAGCCGCTGCGGGCGCGCGCGTGATCAAGATCGAGCGCGAAGAAGGTGACTTTGCCCGCGGCTACGACAGCGTGGTTAATGGTGAATCGGCTTACTTTGTTTGGCTGAACCGAGGCAAAGAATCGCTGGTGCTGAATATTAAAGATGGCAAAGACGCGAGCTTGCTGCACCGCATTCTTGCCGACGCTGATGTTTTTATTCAAAACCTGGCTCCCGGTGCTGCCGGGCGTTCAGGCCTGGGCTCGGGCGAGTTGCGCAAGCGTTATCCACGGCTTGTCTACTGCGATATTTCTGGTTACGGTGAACACGGTGAATATCGTGATATGAAGGCTTACGATTTACTGGTGCAGTGCGAATCGGGGCTGGCTTCGATTAGTGGGACGCCTGAGGCTCCGGGGCGTGTCGGTTTTTCGATATGCGATATCAACTGTGGGCAACAGGCCTATACCTCGATCCTCGAAGCGTTGATCGAGCGTGAACATAGCGGCGAGGGATGCATTATTCAGGTTTCGCTATTCGATAGCGTCGCCGAATGGATGGCTGTACCGCTGCTGCATTACGATTACGGGGGTACCGTGCAACCCAGGGTTGGCATCGGCCACGCGACGATTTGCCCTTATGCTGCCTATACGAGCCGCGACGGATTGAGCGTCGTATTCGGTATACAAAATGAGCGCGAATGGCAGAGTTTTTGTACCGATGTTCTCGGCGATGCTGAATTGCTTAATGACGAACGCTTGCAGTCGAACCAGCAACGCGTTGCGCATCGAGGCCTGGTCGATGATTTGATCAATACGATTTTTTCGCAGCTGGATCAGGCTGATATTATCGATCGACTAAAACAGGCTGGAATCGCCTGTGGTCGCCTCAACGATGTTGCTGGACTATCTGCTCATCCGCAATTGCGCCGATCGCGAGTTAAAACCGCTTCGGGCGAAGTCCAGGTCGCCGCGATGCCTGCTATACGCTCAAACCAGGGTGAAGAGCTCCAGACGGTGCCGAAACTGGGAGAACATAATAGCGCGATACGCGAGGAATTTCCCTCTGGTTAAGAGGACCAGGTTTTAGCAAACAATCAAACCGAGAGATTTTGTGGAAACGATTAGTTGGGCAGATTTTGAAAAAGTAGAACTCCGGGCTGGCACCATCGTGAGCGTCGATGACTTTCCCGAGGCGCGCAAGCCTGCGTTTAAACTGAAAGTTGATTTCGGCGGTGAGATAGGGGTTAAAAAGTCTAGTGCGCAGATTACCGATCTTTACACAAAGGAAGACCTGATCGGGCGGCAGGTGTTGGCGGTAGTCAATTTCCCGCCCAGGCAAATTGGTCCGATGCGTTCGGAATGCCTGGTAACGGGGTTCCAACGGGAGAATGGCGCGGTGGTATTGGTTAAACCCGATAGCGAAGTACCCAATGGTGCGAAATTGGCATAGTCCCAAACGACCCAATTATATTAACAAGATGATTTATTGCACAAAACCCCGCAGCATTTGGTGGTAAGATTAAGCTGACTATCTGCCAGTACATCCAGATAGCGCGCTTTATAAAATCTGCATCACGATGAGGAGTGAGCAATGACAATACAAAATATGTTAAAAAAGCTTGGGCTGGGAATTATCGCTGTGGCAGCAACCTTAATGGTTAGTTTGCCAGGGCAGGCAGCAATGCTGGGTACAGCACAAATAGACAGTAATCTGGGCGGTGGCCTTGCGTTCGATCAAAACACGATTGTGCAGGAACGTGCGTGGATTCGCGAGCAATTGCTATCGAATGGGGTTCGTGACGCCGACGCGACCATTCGTGTGAGCAGCCTGAGCGACAGCCAGGTGCGCCGGATCCGTCAGAAGTTTGATGAAATGCCTGCGGGTGCGGGTGCGGGTGGAACGGTACTGGTGGTTTTTCTCGTATTTGTAGCGACCGACCTGATGGGCGCTACCGACATTTTCCCTTTTATTCGACCGATTGAAAAGTAATCTATGCACCTGATCAAACATGCTCGCGTTGCGGGCATGTTGTTCATCCTGGCCTTTGTTAGCGCCTGCGCTACCCCACTTCAAACCCTCGGTATTCGGCAAAAGCCGCCTGATATCGCGACCCAACAGGAATTAACCTCGACGCCTTTCTACCCGCAGCTAGCTTACTATTGCGGACCGGCAGTACTTGCCGCGCTAGCTAATTATCGCGATATCGATATCCTGCCAGAGGATATTGCGCCGCTTATTTATGTCCCAGATCTCGAGGGCTCCCTGCAGGAAGAGATAATCGCGGCGACGCGTCAATTCAATTTGCTGCCGGTACAACTAGATGGAAAGCTGGAATCCATATTTCGGGAAATTGATTCTGGAAATCCAGTTCTGGTGTTGCAAAACCTGGGTCTCGATATTTACCCAAAGTGGCATTATGCGATTGTGATCGGGTATGACCTGGACGAAGAAACCGTCGTTTTGCGCTCTGGAACGCGCAAGCGCCTGGTGCGCTCATTCAGCCTGTTTGAAAGAACCTGGAAAAGAGGGGGGTACTGGTCCCTGGCTATCGTCGCGCCGGGGCAGGTGCCCGTCACTGTCGATGCCGAGAGCTTTCTCAATACCTTGATCGAATTCGAACAGACCAGTGGCGCGTATCCGGCCTATCAGGGTTACCTTAGCGCGGCGAAAAAATGGCCATCTAAC
>CAZJEJ010000175.1:0-1223 GCA_964544945.1 uncultured Gammaproteobacteria bacterium
GCACGCGAGAATTTTTTTAATTCCTCTTCCACCTGCTTGCGCTCGGTTATGTCGAAAATACTGACTGGAATATTACGGAAACCCTCATTGGTATCAGGTATCGGCATAGAAATAATGATATTTAATACATTTCCATCGAGCGTTCTCTGAGTTACGTCGGAATGAAATAATTTATCCTGTTCCCAGAAAGCGTCGAGTAGATCGGCAAAGACATCGGTTGTATTTGGCCCGAATACCTTGTCGAGGGTATCTAGAAGCTGTTGTTCTGAGCTGGCTTTAAACAGTTTCAATGTTGCCGCGTTCACATGATTAATCTTCACCATCTTCGCCATGTTCCACACAATCTGCTGATTTTCTCCAAGATATTGGCGTAAATTGCTCACGCCATCCTGGCGTAGTTGATCCAGTTTCTGCATGACTGCCGAGAAATCCGCATTCCAGATGGAAATTTCTGATTTCTCAAAGAGGCTTTTATAGCGATCCTCGTTCTTTAACAGGGCAATGTAGGGTCTTCTCACATTCGATACGACAATTAGCCGGAATATAACCCAGTAAGAAAAGAGTTTTAAAATGTGCCCGGTTAAGCTTGAAAACTCAAAGAAATTCGCATAAAAAGTGAATGCCAATTCGGCACACATCGTCAAGATGATAGCGACGCTAATAAGCGCTTTCTCTTCGTTCGAAATGCCGCGCCCCTGTCGAAACAGGGCAATCAACGCCAAAGCCAAAATTAGAATAATCAGGTATTCGCTGTATATCTGAAAATCGGTGAGGCCTTTACCCTTGATAAAACTGGTAGGAAATTGCCCCGACAGGACCCAAATTACCAGCCCAACGGCAATCGCCCCGAAAAGGGTGAACAAAAGATATTCGTTTTGCTTTCTTGTTGCGGCAAAAGGCGCCGCGAGCAGTAAAAACGCCTCCAGGTAGCGAGTACCAATCCAGAACTGCATAGATAATTCACCATTATCTTCTACAAAGAGGTTCATCCCCTGGTATAAAAAGGTGTGTACCAGATCGAGTGAACCTATAAAGAAATAGCCACAGGCCAGAAAGAGGAGCAAATTGTTTCGTAAAAAATCGCGCGCCAACCAGGCAAACGCAAACATGAATAATGAAATCATGACTGCGAAAAGTTCGGCCAGGGTCTGGAAAGCTAAAAAACTATACCTGGAGAGAATAATTAGAAAAAGCGCCATCGCGGAAGGGATCCCCCACAGCCA
>CAZJEJ010000175.1:1323-3931 GCA_964544945.1 uncultured Gammaproteobacteria bacterium
AATATAGCAGCAGCAGCGAAGCTGGCAATTTGCATTTCGATACGCATAATTAATAGAAACCAGACTAAACGTTCCGGGTAAAATCCATGAATACCGCTATGAAGCTATCCCAGCAAAATAGAGACTCTGTAATCGACAAGCTGCGAAATTTGCTCGGTGATCGAGTATCGACGGTCGGCTCGGTCCTGGAGCAGCACGGTCACGGTGAATCATGGCACCCGACACAACCCCCCGATGCGGTATGTTTTGTGCAATCCACCGAGGAAGTTTCCCAGGTGGTATCGCTGTGTGCAGAAGCCAATATGCCGGTTATCGCCTACGGCACCGGCACTTCGCTTGAGGGTCATTTGCAGGCTGTCAACGGTGGCGTGTGTATCGACCTGGGCCAAATGGATCAAATTCTCGAAGTGAACAATGAAGATCTGGATTGTCGAGTACAGGCCGGTGTAACTCGCAGGAAGCTCAATCAGTATTTGCGCGATACCGGCCTGTTTTTCCCGATCGATCCCGGCGCCGACACATCGATAGGCGGCATGGCTGCGACCAGGGCCTCGGGTACCAACGCGGTACGTTACGGTACGATGCGCGAAAATGTACTCGCACTCACGGTAGTAACCGCCAGCGGGGAGATTATTCATACCGGTACACGGGCACGAAAATCGGCCGCTGGCTACGACCTCACACGCCTGTTTGTCGGCTCTGAAGGAACCCTGGGGATTATCACCGAAATCAGCCTGCGTCTGTACGGGCTGAGCGAAGCCATATCGGCCGCTATCGTCAGTTTCCCCGATGTTCGTGCGGCCACAAAAACGACGATAAACACCATTCAAATGGGTATCCCGGTGGCACGCATCGAACTGGTAGATCAGGCCTATATAAAGGCCATTAATAATTACAGTAAAACCGATTATCCTGAGCTCGACACCCTGTTTCTGGAATTTCATGGAACCCGGGATGGCGTCGCAGAACAGATCAGACTATTTGAAGAGATATCGAGCGAATTTGGTGCCAGCGGCTTTCGGTGGGCTGAAAAAGAAGAAGATAGAAATCAACTCTGGCGCGCACGACACGACGCCTATTACGCGGGCCTGGCGGTATCGCCTGGTAGCAAGGGATACCTCACCGACGTGTGTGTGCCGATTTCAAAATTGGCCGACTGTATCGTACAAACCCAGCAGGATATAGCATCTTCGGGTCTGTTCGCCCCGATTATCGGCCATGTCGGCGATGGTAATTTCCACTTGTCTATTTTTATTGATCCCGGTGATGAGGCAATGTTTGAAGCTGCGTTAAAACTCGACCAAAGACTGGTCAAACGCGCACTGGAAATGGGTGGCACCTGTACCGGCGAGCATGGTATTGGCATGGGTAAATTGAAGCATATGCGAGACGAACATGGTGACGGTGCAATCGAAGTGATGAGGCTTATCAAACAGGCACTCGACCCACTTAACATCATGAACCCGGGGAAGACTGTCGACTGTTGATCGGGGCGTTAGACGCCTCCCTAAAACGAGCGGGTAAATAATCCCTGTAGGACCGAATTCATTCGGCCATCCACAATCAAACCGGTCGAATAAATTCGACCCTACGGCGACTCTATTGCGAGCGAATGTACGTGATCGATCAGCTGTGGAAAATATGCCAAAAATCCTCTTCGCAATGATTCGCGATTATGCTCAAGGTCTTCGATCGCATCGGCAAACTGATTTTCAAACCTGATACGGGAAGCAATGCGATCGAGTGCTTTGGCGATGGAGCCGATCTCAGAGTAGGAGCCGAACCAGTCGTACTCGACCATGCGTCGGGTGGTGCGGCGCATACGCGCGCTTGGCATCAATGCCTGACCCTCCAGCATAAGCGCATAATACGACTCGATCACCGCGTCTATCGGTCTTGAATCAAACTCCGACCAGTGGTTCATCAACAAATGGTCGAAGTAAACATCGAGTGCAATTCCGGCAAAGCGGCGGCGTTGAGGGCTAAAACTGTTTTTTAGTTGCAGTATTATCGGATGGTTATCGGTATAACGGTCGATCGCTCGATGATTCTGTAATCCGGCCCGTACCGCCTCGGACAGCGCCTGTACGTCGACACCCCTGGCAAAATCTCCCAGTAAATTTCCCACGGTAGAGGCAACGTTGGGTTGGGAAAAGTACAGGTGCGCGAAGTAGTTCAAGCTAATACCGAGATGATGTTGCCCGTCAGAATCATTATGAACGGTGATAAATCGTTTGCCCAGGCGCGTAAAATTCTCGATCGTGAAGAACCCGATTACAGGTTGTAGTGCGCTTAATTCGAACGACTGCCCCATTGGTTTAGTTCGCTAAGGCTATCCAGATAGTTTCTATTATCCGGTGAAATCTTCAAAGCATTGGTGATCGCGTCTAGCGCCTCGTCGGTTTTACCTTGCTGCACCAGCGCGTAGGCCAGATTATTCCAGGCTTCGGTCATTTCTGGTGATAGTTGCAGCGCATATTTATAGGCATTTTCTGATTCCTGGTAATCACCCATCGCGTAAGCGGTATTTCCCAGACCTATTCTTGCCAGCGCGTTAGATGGCCATTTTTTCGCCGCGCTAAGGTAACCCTGATAGGCCGGATACGCG
>CAZJEJ010000176.1:0-3914 GCA_964544945.1 uncultured Gammaproteobacteria bacterium
CTGGCATTGATAGCCGGAGCCCTGTCAGTCGGTATCGGTTTCGGATTACAAAACGTGGTGAACAACTTCGTGTCAGGCATCGTTTTATTGTTCGAGCGTCCGATAAAAACCGGCGACTGGATAATCGTCGGCGGAACACAGGGTTATGTGAAAAAAATCAAATTACGATCAACGCTGATACAAACTTTTGACCGGGCCGACGTGATCGTTCCGAATGCTGAAATTATTGCCAGTCAGGTAACCAACTGGATGCTGGAGGATTCGGTGGGTCGGATCAAAGTGCCAGTTCGGGCAGCTTATGGCACGGACCCCAGAAAGGTGGAGCAAATATTACTCGATATCGCCCACGACCATCCGATGGTGGTTGGTAAAAGTGCGACGGTAGGTCAACCCTGGGTACTTTTTAAAGAGTTCGGCGAGAGTGCGCTACAATTCGAGCTAAGATGCTTTATCACCGATATCGATAGCTTTACGCGTGTGCTGAGCGATATTAATTTTTCGATAGCTGAAGCATTTGACAAGGCAGGAATCGAGATACCATTCCCACAATCCGATGTACGTATCAGGTCGAGCGAAATCCCGGCGCTCAAGCCAGCCAAATAAACCCCGGGTGATCAATGGTCTAATATGGGTATTATTGTGAAACCTGTCCTCACGCTATTTGTCGTCGGACACAAAGGGTTTGAAACCCTGTTATTCCACGAAGTACGCAATATCCTGCAAAACCAGGAAGCGAAATTAACCAGGCGTTATGGTGGCGTCGAGGTGTCGGGCGATATCGAATGCGCCTATCGGCTATGCCTGTATTCGAGACTTGCCAACCGCGTTTTTTGCCAGTTGAGAACTTTCAGGGTCGAAGACGACGAACAGTTATACCGAGAGATCTATGAGATTGACTGGAGCGAACACTTCGGCGTGCGTCATAGCCTGGCAGTATCGGCGACGTTGTCGCGCTCCAGTCTGGATCATACCCACTTTGCCTCGCTCAGGGTTAAGGATGCGATCGTCGATCAATTCCGAGAGCGTTTTGATAGTCGACCCACGGTGGAAAAAAGGCAACCCGACATCCGTATTCACCTCAATATACACCGCAATCAGGCTAGCCTCAGCCTGGATCTATCGGGTGAAAGTTTGCACCGGCGTGGCTACCGGCTCGAACATTCAGGGGCACCCTTGAAAGAGCACCTCGCAGCATCGATGTTAGCGCATGCGGGCTGGAACAGGGCGGCTGCATCTACCCACCGGTTTATCGATCCGATGTGTGGTTCCGGTACTTTTGCTATCGAGGCAGCGATGATTGCAGCCAATATTGCACCGGGGATCAACCGCGAGTATTACGGCTTTAACAAATGGAAACAGCACGACATGGCCCTGTGGCAGCAGTGTCTGGATGAAGCAAAAGAGTCAACCGATAACTCGATACGACCCGGGATTTTTGCCAGTGATTATGATGTAAAAGCTATTCAGGTTGCGCGCGCCAATGCTGCAAGGGCGCATGTAGAAGACATGATCGAATTTTCACACCAGTCGATTGACGAGTTGACGCTCGAGCCAGACAGTAGTCCCAGCATCATAGTGAGCAATCCACCCTACGGTGAACGCATGGAAAGCGAGCGGGGCCTTGCTTCGCTCTACTCTGATATGGGTAATGGTCTGCGAAAATTTGCCCCCGCCAGGCTGCATTTGATTTCCGCCAATCCTGACCTGCTACACCGGCTACGTCTGAAACGGTATTTTAAAAAAGCGGTAAAAAATGGACCAATCGAATGCTTGCTCGCGAGTTTTGAAATCACCGATATAGAATCAAAGTTTGAACCCGCTGTTACGGATCGAAAACAAGATGTAAAAATTAACCAACCGGAAATTTCTGACCAGGAGGCAATCACTCCGCTACTTAATCGGTTACAAAAAAATGCTCGGCGCCTGAGGCGATGGGCGAAGAAAAACGGCATCAGTTGCTACCGGGTTTACGATGCTGATTTGCCCGAATTCTCGTTTGCGCTTGACGTCTATCAAAGTGAAATAAGCCCATCGATGCACTGGTATCATCTACAGGAGTACCAGGCCCCCAAAACCATCGACCAGGACAAGGCTGAAGCCCGAATCGAATGGGCAAAACAGGCTGTCAGGCAGGTATTTCAGATCGACGACGAAATGCTTTTTTGTAAAACCCGTAAACGTCAAAGGGGAAAACAGCAGTACCAAAAGCAGGATAATCAGGGAGAATTGTTTCAGGTACGCGAGGGTTTAGCTTCTTTGTTGATAAATTTGAGTGATTATCTCGACTCTGGATTATTTCTTGATCATCGTCTCACGCGAACACGAATATTCGATGCGGCGATGGGAAAGTCCGTGCTCAATTTGTTTTGTTATACTGCTTCGACGAGTGTCCAGGCAGCGCTAGGAGGTGCGAGTCGAGTGTTGAGCGTCGATATGTCGGCCACTTATCTGAAATGGGCCAAAGAAAACCATGCAGTCAACCAGTTAGTAGACGAATCCAAATATCATTATTTACGCGCCGATGTCGTCGAATTACTCGAAAATCCTGGACGATTTGACCTGGAAAATCCTTTTGATCTGATATTTCTCGACCCACCTTCGTTTTCCAATTCGACCAAAATGAGGCAAACCCTCGATATTCAGCGCGACCATGCGTGTTTGATCGAAGGTTCTATGCAGCTGCTGGCGGAGGATGGTCTGCTAATATTCTCAACAAATCGTAGAGGCTTTAAACTGGGTAACACTCTCGATTCGAAGTACAGGTTCAGGGATATCTCACGTGACACCTTACCCGAAGATTTTAAACGAAGACCCGGCATCCATAAATGCTGGGAGATTCGGTACAAAAATGAAGGCTAGAAGCGACACCACTAATTATCTGCAGTTATTTTTGAATGATATTCCAATGATGGATGTACGTGCGCCCATCGAGTATCACAAAGGTGCTTTTCCCAGTGCCAGCAATCATCCCCTGCTCGATGACGATCAGCGCGAAGAAATTGGTATCCGTTATAAAAATGCCGGACAGGACGAAGCGATTCGGCTCGGTCTGCAACTGGCTACGCCAGAAATTCGGATGCAGAGAATGAATCACTGGCTGGAATTTTGCCACGATAATCCCGAGGGTTATCTCTACTGCTTTCGCGGTGGCCTTCGTTCGCGTACCACCCAGAGCTGGATTCGGGAAAAAGGTGTTGAATTCCCACTGATCAAGGGTGGTTACAAGGCGATGCGCCGATTTCTGATCGATGAACTCGAAACCAGCATAAAACAAATACCGCTGGTGATCGTCAGTGGCCTGACCGGTTCGGGTAAAACACGCGTATTACGGCAGATAGCACAGCACATCGATTTTGAAGGTATCGCCAATCACAGGGGTTCGGCGTTTGGACGCGCAGCGGACGATTATCAGCCAGGCAACATCGACTGGGAGAATCGGGTTTCCATCGAGTTTTTAAAACATCGCTACCGGCACCCAGGTAAACCGGTATTCGTCGAAGACGAGAGCCGGAGGATAGGGCGCATTAGCATGCCTGAAACGCTGTACCAGAAAATGCAACAGGCTCCACGAGCAATATTGCAGGTGGATATCGAATCACGTGTTCGGCTGATCAGCGAAGACTATATCCTAAACGCCTGGCCACGTTACCAGCAGGTCTATGCAGATAATGCCGAGGAAGAATTCAGCGTTTACGTGCTGGACAATCTGAGGCGCATCCAGAAAAGGCTCGGTGGGGAACGGTATAAGCAGATCAGGGAATGTTTCGAAGCTGCGTTGAAGGAGTTTTACCTGACCCAGAGCGATGCTGAATTTTACCAGGGCATAAAAACCCTGTTAACCGATTACTATGACCCGATGTACCGGTATCAACTGGATAACAAACAGGCGCAAATCTTATTTGAAGGGCCTGAAG
>CAZJEJ010000177.1:0-3842 GCA_964544945.1 uncultured Gammaproteobacteria bacterium
TATCGCGGGTTATGCGATAACGGATGAAGAGCGAGAACGTCTCGAACATCCCCAGGTCGGCGGTGTAATCCTGTTTAGTCGTAACTACCAGTTTCCTCAGCAATTAAAGTCACTGGTCGACGAAATACATAACATTCGCTTACCGCGACTGGTTGTAGCGGTAGATCAGGAGGGCGGGAGGGTCCAGCGTTTTCGGGATCAGTTCCAACCCTTACCCGCGATGGCTTTACTGGGTGATCTATATGACAAAGATCAGGGTTTAGCGCTGCAGAATGCGGAAAACTTCGCCTGGATCATGGCTGCAGAGTTACTTCACAACGGAATCGATTTAAGTTTTTCGCCCGTACTCGATATCGGCAACTCGGTGAGTGGCGTGATTGGTGACCGGGCTTTCCACCAGAATCCAGAATCGATAACCCGGCTTGCCAATGCCTGGATACGCGGCATGAGAAAAGCCGGTATGGAGGCAGTAGGCAAGCATTTCCCGGGCCATGGATCGGTAGAGGGCGATTCCCATCATGTGATGCCTTTTGACCGACGTAGTTTCGAAGAAATAGAAAAACTGGATTTGATTCCTTTCAGGCGAGTGATCGCGACTCACCTGACTGGGATCATGATGGCCCACGTTATTTACGAAACCATCGATGAGTATGCAGCCGGTTATTCAAAGCACTGGGTTGAAAATGTATTAAGGGGCCAATTAGGCTTTGAAGGCACTGTTTTTAGTGACGATTTAAGTATGAGTGGCGCAGAATCGGTAGGCGGGTATGCCGAGCGTGCGCTCATGTCGTTGCAGGCCGGTTGCGATATGTTGCTGGTTTGCAATAATCCCGAAGGCGTTGACGAAATCCTTGATGTCCTGAAGGGATATAATAACCCGACTTCACAACTTCGTATGATCAGGATGCACGGTAAGCCATCGCTGCAATCTGATGACCTGTTTAACACGGTGCAATGGCAACAGTCGGTAACGCGTTTAGAGTTTTTTAACCAACATCAATATCCTTCTGATAGTGGAGATTTTTTCAAGTAATGTTCGATCTAGAGAAATGGTTGCCTGAATTTAACCGTGAATGGGTATGGGCGATACAGGTATTTGCTGTCGTTCTAATTACCGTGTTCGCCAATTTTTTTGTGAAACGGTTTCTCGCAAAAGTGCTGATCAGGTTGAATCGTACCCGTACCCAGTGGGACGATATTATCGTCAAAGCAATGTCACGACCCCTGAACTGGATCGTCTGGTTGATCGGACTCAGCTTCGCCGCAGATATTATTTACCTGGAAACCGGAAGCCCAATTTTTACCGCTGCGAATTCGATCCGAGACGTGGGCATTCTATTTTGCCTGACCTGGTTTTTGCTCGGACTGATTCGCGGTGCGGAGCAGGAATTTGCCAGAAAATCCGACCAGGTAGACAGGCATACGGCTGAAGCGATAGGTAAGCTGGTCAGGCTTGCGATTATCATTACTTCAGGGCTGGTGATTCTACAAACCCTCGGTTTCAGTATTTCCGGGGTTCTTGCCATGGGTGGTATTGGTGGCATCGCCGTTGGGTTTGCCGCCAAAGATTTACTCGCCAACTTTTTTGGTGGACTAGTCGTTTATCTGGATCGGCCGTTTACTGTCGGCGACTGGATACGCTCTCCTGATCGTAATATCGAAGGCACGGTTGAAAGGATAGGTTGGCGAGTCACGGTGATCAGAAATTTTGAATCGCAACCCGTTTACGTGCCTAATTCCGTATTTACCAATATCGTGGTGGAAAATCCTTCGCGCATGTCGAACCGACGTATTTACGAGACCTTTGGGTTAAGGTACTCGGACCTGTCCAGTATGGATGATATCGTCGACGAGGTTAAGGCCATGTTGGTCGCGCACGAGGAAATAGACGCGGAAAAGACTATGATTGTTAATTTCAACGAATTTGCCGACAGTTCGGTCGATTTCTTTATATACACCTTTACGAAAACCACCGAATGGATAAAATTTCACCAGATCAAACAGGATGTGATGTTGAAAGTCGCCGGAATTGTCGAAGCCAATCAGGCAGAAATGGCGTTTCCGACATCGACGTTACATTTAGCTCAGCCATTAACAATAGACAGGTCTTAATCTTAAACCAATGAAACTCGAACGCGCCCTGGAAGTACATAGCAGTGCTGATTTGCTTTTCGATCGATCAGCGGTTGCGCAGGGCATTGAAGACCTGGCATCGAAAGTCGAGCAGGATTGTAAAAAAGATTTTCCACTCGTATTGTGCGTTATGAATGGCGGCCTTTATCTGACCGGGCAATTACTGCGCCACTGGGACTTTCCCCTTACCGTCGACTATGTACATGCAACCCGATACAGGCTCGCAACATTGGGCAAGGACGTGTTGTGGAAGGCCTATCCACAAAATGAAATCAAAGGGCGTAATGTGATTGTCGTCGACGACATCTTCGACCAGGGGTATACGCTCGAAGAGGTACGATCTTACTGTATTAAACATGGTGCAAAAAAATGCCTCAGTGTTTTTTTAATCCGCAAGACCCACGAGCGTAAGAAAGCAGACATTCAACCCGATTTCGTCGGACTCGAGTGTGACGATTGCTACGTCTATGGCGCAGGCATGGACTTAAATAGCCATTTTCGCAATTTATCCTCTATATATTGCATCGAGAGCAAGGTCACTGAGTGACAGTTTTATACGCGGTAATCGGGGGAAGTGGGCTTTATTCGCTCGGTGATGAATTTTGCGTAGATCGGTGTGAGAGGCCTGATACACCGTTCGGCAAAACTTCCGCGGAATTACAATCGGGTCGATGGCATCGGCACAGCATCGTTTTCTTACCCAGGCATGGGGAATCCCACCAGATACCACCGCACGCGATCAATTACCGGGCCAATCTGTGGGCCTTGCAGGCAGTGGGCGTCACACATATATTGGCTATCAATGCAGTCGGTGGAATCACGCCAGAATTATCACCCAGTGTTCTAGCTTTGCCCGATCAGATTATCGATTACACTTCCGCGCGGGCGCATACTTTTTTCGATAGTGAGAAGCAAAGCATTGAACATATAGATTTTACCTTACCCTATAGCTCGAGTATGCGGGACTCTATTATCGCGGCTGGCGAATCGGCAGGTATCGACCTCGTCGCTACTGGAACTTATGGTTGCACCAACGGACCCAGACTCGAAACCGCTGCTGAAATAGGCAAAATGAGCCAGGACGGTTGTCATATGGTAGGCATGACCGGCATGCCGGAGGCGGCGCTCGCAAGGGAACTGTCGATCGAATATGCGACGATCGCGCTGGTGGTAAACTGGTGCGCCGGTATCGAAGGCTCGGTGCTCGAAATGGAGCAGATTAAAAGGGTGCTAGCCGATGGCATGGATTCGGTGAAAAACCTGATCCTGGCCACGCTCGAAGGTGTCACAGCGTGAACTATTGCAGTCATTGCGGGAAAGCGGTAACGCTTAAAATCCCCCCGGGAGATAATCTCGAACGCTTTGTCTGCGATGGCTGTGGAATGATTCACTATCAAAACCCAAATAACGTGGCTGGCGCGATTCTTGTCTGGCAGGACAGGGTATTGATGTGTAGGCGCGCGATTGAACCACGTTACGGTCTATGGACTTTCCCCGCCGGGTTTATGGAAAATAACGAAACAATACACCAGGCTGCGATACGCGAGTCGATAGAAGAGGCCAACGCCAGGGTTGACTCACTCAAGTTATTTGGTGTATTCAGTATGCCCTATATCTCCCAGGTCCACCTGATATTCAGCGGTCGATTACTCAGCGACGATGTATCACCAGGGGAGGAAAGCCTTGAAGTAGGTCTGTTTACCCGAGAT
>CAZJEJ010000178.1:0-3840 GCA_964544945.1 uncultured Gammaproteobacteria bacterium
CCCATCAAACCGTTGTTAGATGATTTATCACTCATTATGCTACTCCATCCTCACCAATCAAAATCAGGCCATCATTGATGTAATAATGGGGGGGAACCGTCAAATTCGTTGGTGCGGGGACACCGGTATAGACACGGCCGGCAAAGTCAAACTTCGATCCATGGCAGGGGCAAAAGAACCCACCCATAAAATCGGCGGTAATCTCGGGGCGATAGGAGGGCGAACAACCGAGGTGGGTACAAATACCTACCATGACTAGATACTCCTGTTTGATCGAGCGGTGTTTATTTTTGGTATAATCCGGCTGGATACTCTCTTCGGAATCTACATCGCGTAATTTATCGACTACCCTGGAAAGCGTGGCGAGTGCCTCCTGGTCTCGCCGTACAACCCACACCGGTTTACCTTGCCACTTGAAGATTATCTGCCGACCCATTTCAAGCTTGCTGATATCGGCTTTGACCGGTGCTCCAGCGGACCTGGCGCGCGCGCTAGGGTTCCAGCTTTTTAAAAAGGGAACCGCCACGGCCACCGAGCCGACAGCGCCGACCACCACTGTCGCGGCGGTCAGGAAGCGCCGCCTATTACTATCTGCAACTTCAGAAGGCATTAATATCTATCCTCGCTTAACAACTGGACACCCGGAATGAAGGACCCCTGTCCCGGGCACAAAAAATCGGCCGACAGCATAGCCTAAATTCAATTTTCCGTCGAGTCAAATCATAGCCCAAATCAAATATCTAGTGCACGTTCTCAATTAATATAACCAGGGAAGCCTTTCCTTACCGTTGAGATGACGGGGATATTCCCTCTGTCATACCGGATTGGGGATGTCGATAAACCGCTGCTGGACACCAAACCGCTCGGCGATCAGGGCGGCGAATGCCTGCACCCCATACCGCTCGGTGGCGTGATGTCCCGCCGCGATATAGTGGATACCAACTTCCTTAGCATAGTGAAACGTATGCTCGGATACTTCGCCACTGATAAAGGCATCGATACCGCGATCGGCAGCCTGATCGATATAACTCTGCGCTGCACCTGTGCACCAGGCAATAGATTTTACCGGCCGATTACTCGCGGCAATAGTTAATGGTTGAGTATCCAGCCGCCGTCCAATCGATGCAGATAACTCGTCCAGTGATACAGCCGATTTGAGTACCCCGCTCAATACGATATCGTGCAATCCTACGCTGCCAAAACTGTCCTGTATATCCCAACCCATTACCCTGGCAAGTTGCGTGTTATTACCCACCTGTGGATGGGCGTCGAGTGGCAAGTGATATGCGAGCAGGTTGATATTATTTTTAATCAACGCCCTGATCCGCCTGCCCTTGAAGCCTGTCAATGGTTGCGCCTCACCTTTCCAGAAATAACCGTGGTGTACCAGAATCGTATCGGCCTTTACATCTGCCGCTGCCTCAATCAAATCGAGACTGGCGGTAACCCCTGCGACAATATGATTCACTTCATCCGTGCATTCGACTTGCAGCCCGTTGGGACAAAAGTCGTCAAATTCTGCCACTTTAAGATAATTATCACAAAAATTGCAGAGTTGTTTTAATTGCATTTTACTATCCTGAGTCAAGTGGCGCTTATGATACTATTCCTGTATGAAACTAATCAAAACAGTTGGCTTTTTATTCCAGTTCAGCCTGGTCGGAATCGGTCTGGCGGTAATATATCTGCTGTGGCAATCGGATCAATCGCAATCCGATATCGTGGACTTCCTGTCTTCGTCGCCGGCTGAACAGGTCCTGAGCCGGTCGGACCGGGAAACACGACCTCCTGTCTCGTCTTACGCAGATGCTGTAGAGGCTTCGTTTACATCGGTGGTGACGATCTACACCTCCAAACTGGTTAAGCAAGAAGCCCACCCGCTGCTTGATGATCCGCTATTCAAAGAACTATTTGGCGATCAATTAAAACTTCGCGAACGCAGCAAGACTGAAACCAGTCTGGGTTCTGGCGTAATTATTAGTTCAAATGGTTATATCATTACCAACCAGCATGTGATCGATGGCGCCGACGAAATATTGATCGCCCTGTCCGATGGTCGCGGAAGTCAGGCGGTATTGATCGGGGAAGACAAGGAGACCGATATCGCTATCTTGCAAATCCCGATTAGCGGCCTGACTGGAATCCAGATAGCCGATGGTCTACCGCTCCGGGTTGGCGATGTAGTGCTAGCGATTGGCAATCCGCTCAATGTGGGTCAGACAGTGACCATGGGCATTATTAGCGCTACCGGCAGAAATCGCGTCGGCCTGAATACCTTCGAGAATTTTATTCAGACAGACGCCGCGATCAATCCGGGCAATTCCGGTGGAGCCCTGGTCAACGCGCGAGGGGAGCTAATCGGCATCAATAGCGCGATATTCAGTCAGACTAGCGGCGCACAGGGGATAGGATTCGCGATACCAGTTTCGATAATGCTGGATGTCATGCAGCAGATCATCGATCACGGGAAAGTCATCCGTGGCTGGATCGGTGTCGAGGTTACCGAGGTTACCGCGCGTGCCGCGATGGCCACCGGCGATCCTGATATCAAAGGCGCGTTGATTGTCGGTGTATTCACCGATAGCCCCGCGGACAAAGCAGGCATACGTGCCGGCGACATAGTGGTTACGGTCAATGGTAAACCAACTACCGGCGTGCGCGATGTACTGGAAAAAATAACGATGTATCAGCCTGGAGAAACTATCGAGGTCACCATAATCCGTGGATCCAGGCAGTCTGATTTTCAGATACAGACTATCGATCGACCTCAATTCTAGTTCTGGATGAGCCGACAGATACTTTCTCCACCCTCGTAAAATAGTTGGTTATTTTATCTTTTGGGAATATAATCCCGAATAACAATCGATAACCTTCTTCCCTAACCGTATCATCAGGGTGATTTGTCGATCCAGAACGTAGAGGCATGTATGGCAACAAAATATACTGGCACAGACCCCTGCCCTTCGAAATAAGGTATTCATGCAGACAATTCGACAAGCCCTGAATAAAATTCTATCTGCGCTAATCTATACACTGCTGCGCAACGGTATGTCGTACGGAGAATTTGATCAGATTGCTAGAAAATGTTTTGTCGATATCGCTTACAAAGACTTTTCGTTGCCGCGGAAAAAACAGACCGTGTCGAATGTTGCCATACTCACGGGGTTAAACAGGAAAGAAGTCAAGAAACTACACGAGCTTGATACAGATTTTTCGCCTTCGAATAGCAAACAATACAATCGAAGCATTCGGGTAATCGGAGGCTGGATTAATGACCCCGCTTTCCTGCGACCCGATGGTGGACCGAAAGACCTGGAGCACGAGGGTGATGGCTCGTTTACTACCCTGGTACGGAAATACAGTGGCGACATGCCGGTCGCAGCAATGCAAAAAGCACTGATCGAATCGGCCAATATTTCAATCATTGACGACAGGAAAGTAAGGTTATTGAGCCACGCATACCTGCCTTCAGACGATTCGGCAGAAAAACTGTCGATACTCGGGACCGACACCCAGCAGCTGATTGAAACCATCAATCACAATATTACCGCGCAACCTGAAAATCTTCGTTTTCAGCGCAAGGCTTCTAATCACAAGATACCGGTCAGTTCGATTCCAGCGATCAAACAATATACCCAGCGTAAAGGCCAGGCCTTCCTCGAAGAAGTCGACCTTTATCTATCCCAACACGAATCCGAGGACGAAGAAACGGTCGAATTGAGCCTGAGCGTTTTTTACCACGAATCGACTCCAGATAAGCAGGAGCCATCATCATGAAACCAGCCAATATTTTTTCCCCTATAGTCAGGAAAGCGAAGTTCGTGATTCTGCTATACAGCT
>CAZJEJ010000179.1:0-3793 GCA_964544945.1 uncultured Gammaproteobacteria bacterium
AGAAAAAAATAACAAGGTGTATTTAACTGTAACACCGGTAGATACTACATCGGGTAATCGCTACAACGGTTGTCGGGTGTATGAGTTTATTGATATCAACAGTAACTCGCTGCGCCGTATTAATGGCCAACTGGTCGAAGTGGCGCGCATCGATGGAACTACTGGCACACACAATGGCGCCTGTGCGGCATTTAGTGGTCTGAAGGGTGGAATTTTATTCAGCCAGTTTGAAGCAGCGAGTACGCCGGAGATATTTAAGATTTATAAAAGCCAGGTGGGTTTACCCTAACGAACCCTGGTTAATTCAGCGGGGGCCTTGATTACTTCAGCGGTTTGCAGTCGACAAAGGTATCGTTGTAACAGGCGCCTTGCATGATATCGGTTTTTAAATCGGCCGATATCAACGCGTTAACCGTTTGACCCGTAGTACTGGTTACCAGCCAGGTGCCCTTTGGGCTGTAGACGACACCAGGCGCTACAGCGTCAGTGATGTGAGCGAGTAACTCGACTTCACCCAGCGAATTCCATAGCTTGATCTTCTGGCCGTTGCTAATACTCCTTTGATCGGCGTCTTGCGGGTTGATCTCCAGGATTTCGATTGATGCCGACTCCTTATCGCCGCCAAAGGTTGCATTGGTGCGTTTCGACGACGAGGGTGAAATAAGTATGAGGGGTAGATCGCCTTCGACGGCATCGTAGCGGGGTATTCCGTATCCATATTCCCGCTCCAGCTCTTCGCTGAACAACTCGATCTTGCCGGAACGGGTAGCCGGTTTGACGGTATTGCACATCAGTACCGGTTCTTCGTTCTGGGTATTCATCAAAATTGCCCGATTGGTCGGTAAGTTACTGGGACGGTAGCCCTTCAAACGCGGATCAGACGGGTCGATCGCAGCATCCATTAATGCTTGATCATCTTCTTTGAAGAGCGCTTCATCAAAGCCGAACCGGGCAGCGAGACGCCGAAATATCTCGGTATTTGGTAGCGAGTCACCCACCGGCGGGATCACCGGTTCAGCCCGTTGCAAATAACTCTGGCCGTAGGAGGCATAGATATCATCGAACTCGAAATGCGAGCAGGCTGGTAAAACGACATCGGCGTAGGCCATGCTGTCGGTCATCGCTATATCGCAACCGACCACGAACAGATCCTCGCGACCCAGTCCACGCCGTATCCGGTTTTGATCGGGGTGCGTGCATACCGGGTTATGGTTATAGATGAAAACAGCCTTGATCGGTGGGTCTAACTGCTGGTCGAGTAAATGTTGGCCAATGTCGACAATATTGAAGGTACGTGTACCCGGT
This sequence comes from uncultured Gammaproteobacteria bacterium, assembly GCA_964544945.1. GTDB lineage: Bacteria > Pseudomonadota > Gammaproteobacteria. Next base: position 1,306 of record CAZJEJ010000179.1, read on the forward strand.
GGCACCAGGTCCGGCCTTTGCAATTTTTCCTCCGTGAGCGGAAAGGTAAGCCCGGGTTTGGCAAAAATTCCAGCGCCGAGGAGGCCCAACTGACCGGTCAGGGCGTTCAGGCTCATAATCGCTCGCAAGGCCGAGCCGCCACTATGACCACGTTCTATACCATTACCAACCGAGAGTGCCAGTTTTTTTGTGGTCGCATAATGGGTCGCCAGGCTGTCGAATTGTCCGGCATCGATTTCACAGATTCGTAGCGCGTCGGCGATCGAGTATTGACGCGCCTGCTGCATGAAGCGGTCAAAATCCTGTACCCAGGTATCGATAAATTCCTTATCGAATGCATTTCTTCGCTCCAGTTCGGCGGCGAGTGCGAGCGCCAGGACCACATCGGTTCCAGGTTTGATTTGCAGATACAGGTGTGCCTGCTCGGCTATCCGGGTGCGTTTCGGATCGACCACGATCAGTTTCGCGCCTTTTTCGCGTGCGGATTTGATTACCCGCGCGAGGTGTAGATTGGATACCGTGACATTATTACCCCAGACCGCGACCACGTCGGCAAACTTCACCTGTTCGGGTGGCATACCGGGCGCTTTTCCAAACAGGCTGGTGTAAGCACCACCGCGTACGCCACCGCATAGCGGACCACGATCGAGTAAGGTTGCGCCGAGTCGATGGAAAAAACGTCGATCCATCGAGCCACCGGAAATCAGTCCATGCGGTCCGGCGTAGTTGAGTGGTAATACCGATTGTGGGCCAAACTGCTCGATAGCGTTATTGAAACCCTCGTACACCAAATCCAACGCGTGCTTCCAGCTAATCGGTTCGAACTGACCGTCGCCACGCGCACCGGTTCGACGCAACGGCTGGTGTAGACGGTGCTCGCCGTGTACGAATGCCGGGTAATATTTGGCGACTTTTATACAACCCGCTCCGGCAGTGTAGGGGTTAGCATGCGACCCACGCACCTTGACAATACGGTCATCGGCGACTTCGACCGACAGGCTACAGGTGTCGGGGCAATCGAGCGGACATACCGAGGGTTTGATCGTCGCTTCTAAAGACGCGCTCATGTTATTGGTTCCCTGTTAGCCTGGATGATTTACGCAGTAACACTATCATATTACAAGGCTGCAATTATACCGACTTCTACCAGCAGGTCGGGATTTGCCAGGCGGGCCTCGATACAGGCGCGAGCTGGTGCACTGCCATCTGCTATCCAGGCATCCCAGACTTTGTTCATTTCGGGAAAGTGGCCGATATTGGCGAGCCAGATCTGGGCCGATAAAATATGTTGTTTCCCGCTTCCCGCTTCAGCCAACAAGGTGTCAATTTTTTCCAACACCTGCCGGGTTTGTATGGTGATACTGGCGCTGCTATCGTTGGCAACCTGACCAGCGAGATAGACAGTATTATCGTGGATGACAATCTGGCTCATACGTGAATTGGTATGATGGCGTGTGATACTCATGTTACTACTCCTAAAAGTTTACGTTCTATCGATCTACTATCGATATTTCGCGTGGGTAACTGGTAATGTAGTCGCTACCGGTGCTAGTGACGACGATCGAGTCACCGATGCGCCCGCCGAGTCTGCCATCTACCGATATACCGCCATCGACCGCAAAAGTCATGCCTGGTTGCAAGATGGTTTTGTCGCCCTGTTTTAGCTCGGGCGACTCCAGGTAAGCCATACCGATAGATCGCCCGGTACGGTATCCAGTTTCGTAGCCTCTTTCCCGGTAGACTTCGTTGGCGGCTTCGGCAATCGACTCGGCACTGACTCCCGGGCGAATGGCCGCGATTGCCGCCTGTTGGGCATCGATTGCAGCTTGCTGCACACGCATCGCCTCGTCAGATACCTGTTTGATAAAAAACATACGGTCGAACCCGAGTTTGTATTGCTTGAACTGCGCCATATTGCAAAAGCAGAAATAGACCGGGTCGCCTTTCTCGAATGGTTTGACGCTGGCTCGACGGTGTACCATCGAAGTATCCCGACCCGACTGCATGATTTGCAGGTTGTGAATCATCGGTGAAATGAATGCCTCCCAACCCCTGGCGGTGAGAAATCCAGCAGCTTTACGGGTACCCGCATCGATCACTGCCAACGCGGCTTCGTATTCCAGCCTACCTTCGCCGAGTGCGTTTTCTGCTGCCTGCATCATGGCGCCGGCGATTTCACCGGCCTGTTTCATCACTTCGATTTCCTCGGGCGATTTGATCGTACGCATTTCGCCCATGAGGGTGGATAAATCTTCAAGCGTCTTACCCGGCATTTGATCGTCAAACCAGTTGCGGACGATGGGGGGCAGGGTAGCGGTTTCAACGCCGAGACGACCGCCACACTTTCCTAGTATGCGGGTCAATACATTTTCCCAGCGATTAGCGCCCGAGTCTTCCCAGGTGACGATGTCTTCTACCCAGGTCATCGCTGAAACCATCTCGTTTTCCATCTGTGGCGTAACGACAGTGGGTGCCTGGTCGGGGCGAA
>CAZJEJ010000180.1:0-1957 GCA_964544945.1 uncultured Gammaproteobacteria bacterium
GAAACCGCCTTCTGGCTTTGCTCGCACCGATATTCTGGAGTTTGACCGGATTGGTAATTCGTCTGGTGGAGGACGCCGACGAGTGGCAGGTTAATTTTTACCGGTCTTCATCGCTGGCTGATCCTGCGGGATGAGCCATGACCCCTGGTTTTTTATTAACGCGCCAGTGGCAGGATACCCCCCAGGGTATCCGCTTCGATTTCTGGCTTAGTACACCGCAGGGCCCGCTACAGGTTTCGATTCACAAGCAAAAGGCCATTTTCTTTATCCGCCAGGACGATGTCGAGCGAGCGGCATCCCTGCTGGACCCTGTGGTCGCAACGATCAGGCCGCTGGAATTGAAAACCTTTAAGTTCGATGCGGTCAGCGGCGTTTATTTTAACGCCCAGACACAGCTATACCGTGCGCGTGATCTACTGGCCCAACATGGAATTCCCTGTTACGAAAACGATATTCGTCCAACCGAACGATTCTTAACAGAACGTTTTATCACCGCGTCGATCGACGTCGATGCGAGTTACACCAGCGATGTGTTACACGATCAGCGCCTGGTGCAAGGCAACTATTTACCCAATTTTGAAGTCATGTCGATCGACATCGAGTCGGATTATGAAACCGATGTCTTATTTTCGATCGCCTTTGTCACTAGCCAATACCAGAAAACGCTGATAATAGGTGAGGGTGAAGACTCGAACGCTATCGAATATGTCGCCAACGAAAAGGCGTTGCTATCTCGCTGGGCAGGATGGGTAGAGAAAATCGACCCGGATATTTTTATTGGATGGAACGTGGTTAATTTTGATTTTCGTCTGTTACAAAAGAGATCTCAGGTGCTCGATATACCTTTAACGATTGGTCGTGGTGGATCTGTCCCTGCCTGGCGCAAGGCGCAAACCGATACCGAACATTATTTTATTTCAATTCCTGGCCGCGTAGTACTCGACGGGATCGATACGCTAAAGAGCGCCACCTATAGCTTTGCCAGTTTTTCACTCGAAGCGGTAAGCCAGGAACTGTTAGGTCGCGGCAAATTGATCGAGGGCGAAGGAAAACACGATCCGCTGTTCAAACCCAGAGAAATTCGACGCCAGTTCCACGAAGACAAGGCTTCGCTGGCGGCCTACAATCTGGAAGATTGCCAGCTGGTATGGGAAATATTTGAAAAGGCTAATTTGATCAGATTTTCTATCGAACGCGCTCGACTAACCGGATTGGAAATGGGCAAGGTGGGCGGGTCGGTGGCTGCATTTGATAACCTGTACTTGCCGCGATTGCATCGCAAGGGGTTCATCGCGCCCAATATCGGAGACCACCATGATGAGATCAGTGCTCCTGGTGGGTATGTGATGGATTCGAAGCCCGGCCTGCACGATAGCGTACTGGTGCTCGACTATAAAAGCCTCTATCCAGGCATTATTCGAACCTTCAAGGTCGACCCTTACGCACGAATCGCTGCCCAGCATGCCGAACCGGGTGATATCGTGCCAGGATTCGATGGCGCCAGTTTTAGCAAAAGTGAAAATATTCTACCCGATATCATAACGACCCTCTGGCTGGCACGTGATCAGGCGAAGCGGGAGGACAATGTGGCTTTATCGCAGGCGATCAAAATCATCATGAATTCCTTTTACGGTGTGCTGGGAACGCCGGGTTGTCGCATACACGATTCGCGCCTGACCAGTTCGATCACCAAACGTAGTCATGAAATTATCCTGCAAACGGTAAAACTGATCGAAGCCGAGGGCTACGAAGTGATTTACGGCGATACCGATTCGGTATTTGTCTCCCTGCAAAAAGCCTGTGATAACGAAACAGCGTCTGAAATCGGTAGCGTTCTCGTAAACCTGATCAATCGATACTGGGACGATTCCCTTCGCCAGGATTATGATATTGAGTCTTACCTTGAAATGGAGTTTGAAACGCACTTCCATCGATTTTTCATGCCTACGGTACGTGG
>CAZJEJ010000180.1:2057-3660 GCA_964544945.1 uncultured Gammaproteobacteria bacterium
ATTGGGTAATTGCCGATTAGGTGATTAGCAAAGTTTATGACCCCGGGTGCTCGATTTGGTTGCAAAACCGGCATTATTAAACGGATAATTTTCCCAACATGCGTTGGAATTGATGCCAACTGGGGGAGTGTCCAGCTTATCTGGTTGGCAGTTCATCGTACGATACCAGTGCTTCCACCGGTTTCAGCCAGGGTGCGCGATCCTGGAAGAAAATATTGTGAATCGGTCTAATATCGGGGTCTTCATCCAGTGTGCCAGCCGGCACGATTACGGCTTCGCCACTCTGGGCTAGCCAGGGCAATGATGATCCACACCGGGTGCAGAAACAAGTGGCGAAATGCTTGGCATCGGGAAGTTCGAAACGGCCGACCAGGGTTTCGCCATTGAGCCATTCAAACTGTTGGGGGGCGACAATAATATTGGCCGCGTATGCGCTACCCGTAAATTTACGACAGCGCGAGCAGTGGCAATACTGAAAAACAAACTCGGGGCCCGAGAATTGATAAGTTACGCTACCACACAGGCAGCTACCTTTGGTTTTTTTACTCATATTTTTACTCTCCGGTTTTGGTATCTCCTATAAGGACAGGCCAAGCTTGCGGCCCTCGTAGAAAGCGTAGGGCGCCGAGCGTGGTGCGGCGCAATCACCGATGATACGAAAGGCGATTTTGGTATCACTTAACGCGCGTTCGATAACGTTGTTTGCCATATTAGTGGTCGCTGTCACGATAGCCGAGGTTTCTACCACGCTGACCGAACCGTCTAGCATCGAGCGGATTTCAGCCCGGTCGCCATGCCAGTGGGTAATGACAGATTCCACCATAAATTGAACCCGGGCCTGGGCAAGATTGGCGCGAATTTGGAAATCGGCAGTGGTACGGGTCAATTCCTTGCCGACGTAGGCATCGGGGGTGACCAGTGTAACGTCGTGACCCTTGTCGGATAGATACCAGGCAGTACCGGTACCGCGCCAGTTGCCGCCCTCGTCGAGTACGATTACCGATTGACCCAATTCTGCCTGTTGGCGGATGACTTCTTCACAGGACCAGATATTACCATTGTTGAGGCCGGGTAATTCCGGCTGTTCGGGTAGCCACCGTTGTCGTGCCAGACCATCGGGCATCGAACCGGTTGCGAGTACCACTTCGTCTGCCCCGAACTCGATAATATCCTGCTCGTCCATAGGCGTGAAGTAACGCACCTCGACCCCAAGTTTTTCGAACTGACGCAAATACCAGCCGATCAGATCGGTTATTTGTCCGCGCCGTGGCGCCAGGCCAGCCAAACGAAACTGCCCACCAATGTCACCCAGCGCTTCTACCAGCGTTACCTGATGCCCGCGCTCGGCGGCAACGCGCGCCACTTCTATACCTGCCGGACCAGCGCCGACTACCAGGACTTTTTTCGGGGCATCGGTTTTGGTGAAGCTATCGCCGCCCCATTCGAACTCACGCCCGACCGACGGATTGACCAGGCACGATATCCAGTAGTCGCGCGAACGCCTGCCCCAGCACATCTGATTGCAGGATATACAAGTGCGAATGTTGTCCGCCTGGCCCGCGCGTGCCTTGTTAACCAGGTGCGGGTCGGCGATTTGTCCGCG
>CAZJEJ010000181.1:0-3626 GCA_964544945.1 uncultured Gammaproteobacteria bacterium
CGATACTCGATAGCTCAGTCACCAGTGGGTTGATCAGCAAGAACAAGGCGGCCCGTCATAAGAGCCGTATGAATGCCCAGATCAGGGCATTGTAGCCAAACACCGAAATTTCAATAAAAAAGGCCGGAGTATTCCGGCCTTTTTTATACTTCGAGCATCTGCCCGATAGAAAATTGACTCTCCCCCAAATCGAGCCGATAGATTACGCCCGTAGGGTCGAATTCATTCGACCAGATAAAAACGCATAACCCGAACAAAACATGTAGGGCCGAATTTATTCGGCCACGATAGAATTGCAAAGGACCGTACCAATGGTCGAATAAATTGGCTCTACACAATCGAGGAATGAGTTAACCGGGATGAGGCGTATTATTTACCACATGCTTGTGGCAAAAGTACCACGTAATCTGTGGCTATCCCCGGTAACCGCGAATTAATTGCAACAGTTTGTTGCATAATTATAACCTTAGCGATTCATGTTTCCTGGATTGCGGTCCATTCCTGGCTGACCAAAACCCGCCCTGACAACGAGATACTACCAACAAAGTGGTCTCCTGCGGTAACCGTGCCAACCCCTTTGGGGGTGCCAGTCATGATGATGTCACCGTCGTTGAGAGTCATGAAACTCAAGATCTCCTGCAGTATTTGTTGTGGTTTGTAGATCATCAATGGATATCCGCCTTGTTGGGCATCGCGACCGTTGATCGTTAGCGCCATGGTGAGCGATTCAATATCGGCATCATCGATCGATACGAAATCGCTAAAACAGGCCGCGCCATCGAAGGCCTTGGCGCGCTCCCAGGGTAATCCTTTACTTTTAAGCTGGGATTGCAATTCACGCCGGGTTAAATCGAGGCCAAACCCGACCGCGTGCAATAGAGAGTCCTTGACGGCAAAACATATTTCTCCTTCGTAGTGTAGAGGTTCACCGACGTTGGCCTGCAACTGTGTCGAGATCGAAGAATTGGGTTTGGCGAAAATCACCATGCTATCGGGTGTTTCGTTACCCAGTTCCTGAATGTGCTCGAGGTAATTGCGCCCCACGCAAACGATTTTCGACGTTGCTATGGGCTTCGAATCGAGCGTGACAGTGTTCATTTGGATATCCACAGTTGGAGAGGTTTCCTCATTATAAACCAGCGGTGACTATTTTCTGAAGCACTCGATAAAGGAGAATAATTTCGCATGAATATACATGAGCTGGTTGGTTAAGCCTGGATTCAGAATGTCTGCGTTAGGGTGTCCCCACTGATCCACATTAACAGGAGAGAGCAATGACCAAATTCGGGGTAAAAGTGGTAATAGTTTCTACCTTGCTTGTAGCGGGTCTTATGGTTAATCCGGTCAGCGCGAATCACTACAATTACAATGTAGCACCGCTGGCTACCTTCGTGATGCTCGACTTACTGCTTCGGGACCGCCACAGTCACAGACATCGTTATGGATATTCAAAACGCATGAACAGGTATCCCTATCACAACCGTCGTTATAGTCGTAGTTACAGCCACGAAGGCTATAGTCACGGGTCAGATCGTATTCATAGCAAGCGCAAATACAAACACTAATTAGCAAGATAAATTCGGGGACAGGGACATGCGAAAACTGAAACCACTCGTTGCCATTTACCTGATACTGGGAAACGCAACTATGGCCGTTGCGCAGGGCGACACTCAATGGTCGCGTTCGGCAGGCAAACTGGTAGAAGACACCAGTATTGATCTTGTGAGAGAGGTGAAAATACGCGAACCGGTCGAAAGTCCCGCCCCGGTGCAGAACTCGACCGGACAGGTTAGCAAGAGTCAAGCCATTGTGGCGAATCGATACGATCAATATTTTTCGATCTACGACGCGAATGTATCCCTGCTGTCCGATCTGGATTTCGACGGCTATTATCACGCCTTTAATGTTGATTTTGACGTAGATGTCAGTTACGAGACCGCTACCGTGTACGCAAAACTGTACCTTAGCCGGGATGGAGGACCCTGGCGACAATACCACACAACTGCATTATTCAATATCGATGGAAATAACTATGGTGACGCTTACGAAGTTACCACGGAACTGATCGACGCTTACCCCCCGGGTTACTATCGTATTTTGATCGAAGTCTATAGTCTCAACCACGTTGGTATCGTGGCTAGCGAGCTACTCGATTACTATTTTCTTGGTAAAGATATCATGCTGGAAGACTTGAGTCGGGACGATAGCGGTGAATTTTTTGTCGAGGAAATTTCTGTCTCGTATGGTGGAGCGGGTAGTTTTTCGATGATTTGGTTACTACTGATTTTTCAGGTCGTGATCGCTATCAAAGGCGCCAGGTATGCAGCGCAAGTGGTCGTAAAGCCTCGGTACGATCCAGATAGAGAAAAAATGCGGGCGTAAATCCAGTTACTGGCCTGGCAACTAGATAATCAAACTCAAAAATACTTCGAATGAATCGGGGTGTGCGAAATAAGAACCCTGGAATTTGTTACAGTTAATTTTCGTCAAAAAGTCCAGGTCCGCCCTGTTTTCTATCCCTTCTGCGATAATCGCTATGTTCAAATGGTGTGCCGCGACAATGATTGTTTCGACGATTACAGCATTTTTGGGTGAACTGGAAATATCTCGAATTAACGATTGGTCGATTTTGATTTCATCGATAGAAAAGCGTGTGAGAGAGGCTAGAGACGAATATCCGATGCCGAAATTATCGAAGGATATCTTAACGCCCAGTTGCTTTAACTGGTTTATGAGTCCGGCTGCCTGATCAATATTCTCGATCATCATGGATTCGGTAATTTCCAGTTTAAGTTTTGCTGGATCGACATCTGTCTGGTGCAGAATTTGTGTTATGTTGTCAATAAAATCTGGATTCCTGAATTGACGTGGGCTTAGGTTGATCGATAGTTCTAAATTAGAATCGAAATCTAGCTTGCCCAGATGTTCGCATGCCGAACGCATCATCCAGTCACCAATTGGTACGATCATTCCGGTTTGTTCGGCTGTTTCGAAAAAAAACTCAGGGGTTAACAACCCCTTGTCGGGGTGATGCCATCGTAATAATGCTTCGATCCCCGTGATCTGGCGAGAGTCGTCAAACTGGGGTTGAAAATATAATTCGAATTCGTTCAACTCAAGGGCTTTATGCAAACTTTTCTCTATCGTACGGTGGTGTTCCTTTGAGCCCTGCATTTCCTCCGAGTATAGTCGCACCGCGTCTCTTCCTTCCCTCTTGGCCTCGAACATCGCTGTGTCGGCATATTTAACCAGGGTGGTTGAACCTTCTTGATCGAGTGGAAATAGTACTACGCCAATACTGATGGTGAGCCGAATCTCATGCTGCTGAATTACAAAAGGCACTTCGAATGAAGTTCGAATTTCATTCGCGATCTTGTGTGCCTGTTCGCTGGAGATCTTGATATTCCTTCCGACTTCTGGCAGAAGTACGACAAATTTATCTCCGCCGAGCCGTGCGGCGGTGTCTTCCTGGCGAATTCGAGAACAGATTCGATCGACTACCTGCACGAGTAATTCATCACCCGTACTGCGACCGAGCGAGTCATTGATTTGTTTGAATCGATCGAGGTCAATAAAAAATAAAGCGCCGACCCGCTTGTGACGGACAGCCCTCGCGAGTTCCTGAT
>CAZJEJ010000182.1:0-3560 GCA_964544945.1 uncultured Gammaproteobacteria bacterium
GGTTTCACTCGATGTTTTCGAAGGTGAACTGGTCTGCTTCCTGGGGCCTTCGGGCTGTGGCAAAACAACTTTTCTTCGCGCCATCGCCGGGCTCGATATTCAAACCTCCGGTACCGTAATTCAGGCAGGTAGAGATATTTCGGCATTGCCGCCGTCAGAGCGAGACTTTGGAATCGTATTCCAGTCCTACGCACTGTTTCCCAACCTGAGCGTGGAAAAAAATATCGCCTTTGGACTGGAAAACGAAAAAAGGCCCAAAGCCGATATCGCCCAACGAGTGAAGGATTTGCTCGAACTGGTCGGTCTTTCCGATCAGAATAAAAAATACCCGGCGCAATTATCCGGCGGTCAACAACAACGCATTGCACTGGCCAGGGCACTCGCCACCTCACCGGGCTTGCTATTACTCGACGAACCACTTTCGGCACTCGACGCGAAGGTGCGCGCGTATTTGCGGCAGGAAATGAAAGCCCTGCAACGCCGGCTCGGAGTGACCACTATCATGGTTACCCACGACCAGGAAGAAGCCCTGACCATGGCTGATCGCATTGTGGTGATGAACGATGGCGTGATCGAACAGGTCGGTACCCCGACCGAAATCTATCGTGAACCGGATACGCTTTTTGTCGCAGACTTTATCGGTGCGATGAACCAGTTTAACGGACAGGTGCTCAGCGAAAATCGTGTATCGGTTGGCAAATATACCCTTGCTGCTCAAGCGCACAAATTGGCGGCGAATGACCCCGCAGTAATCGCGATTCGGCCAGAGGATATCATTCCGCATGGTGAGGGGGAGCGCCCGTCTGGAGAATCCGGTTCCGTATCAAATACGGAAAACACATTTGACGCGAAGGTCGAGTATATGGAGTTTTTAGGATCGTTCTGGCGAGTATCATTGCGTAACCCCGATCTTGGAGATATTTCCCTGGAGGCGGATATATCGATTAACGCGGTCAGGCACATGGATATCGCACTGGGCAAAACGGTTACTATCGAATTGCCAGCCAATCGACTCTGGGTGTTTCCACCCAAACACGTGTAGCCTGATGACGAGTTATGCTGCATTAACCAGCGAAGTCGAAGCACCTGTAATTCGGCCTAAAACTAGCCGCGACGACCGCACTATGACCGCATTTATGCTGGTTATCGGCTTGTATTTGATCGTCGCACTCGCACTTCCGCTATACGCGATGCTATCGAAGTCGTTTACGACCTATACCTTCGATTTGACTAATTTTGAATTTCAGGTCAACGAAGGCGAAGGATGGAGTGCCCCGGTCAGTGCTCAGGTACTCAACCAGCAATTGCAGCTTGTGTCAGCCGAAGAGCTTACTACGAGTTCAGATGGAAGGCTGGCTGCCACGGTCCTTTTCCCTGATTTCAGTTTTCGCAGCCCGACTCTTTACAAAATTCGCCAGGTCAATGCGGTTACCTCCTTCCTCGTTGGCAGCGAACGAGTGGCCGATACGAAATGGCACGAGTTCGAGTCGAAGGAGTTCAGGCGCATTATGTTACGCCCTTCGAGTTCGACCGGGTTTGAAAATTACCGCGAGTATTTTTCCACGCCATCGCTTTTCCGGTCGATCGAAAATTCGCTGTTTATCGCGGCTATCAGCACTATTATGACCGTCAGCCTCGCGTTTGGATTCGCTTACGCGCTAAACCGCAGTACCATGCGCTTCAAGGGAATGTTCCGGCTGATTGCCATGATACCGATCCTGGTACCTTCCCTGTTGCCGGGCATTGCACTGGTTTATCTGTTCGGTAACCAGGGTATGTTAAAAGGACTGTTGATGGGCGAGTCTATCTACGGCCCGATCGGCATCGTTATCGGTTCGGTATTCTTCACCTTTCCGCACGCATTGATCATCATTACTACTGCTTTGGCGATCTCCGATGGCAGGCTCTACGAAGCCGCGATTTCTCTGCGCGCGAGTCGCTGGAAAACTTTCTGGACCGTGACCCTTCCCGGTGCGCGCTATGGCCTGATATCGGCGGCCTTTGTAGTTTTCAACCTGGTAATTACCGATTTCGGGCTGCCGAAGGTTATCGGCGGACAGTACAATATGCTCGCGGTCGATATTTATAAGCAGGTTATCGGCCAGCAAAACTTTGAAATGGGTGCGGTGGTATCGGTAGTCCTGCTGATCCCGGCGTTATTTGCTTTTTCCATCGACCGCTACGTGCAAAAGCGACAGATAGCGCAGCTTTCGGCACGTTCGGTGCCTTACGAACCCAGGCCACACAAGCAGTTTGACCTGATCTGCCTGTCGTATTGTCTACTGGTCGCAATTTTTATCGTTGGATTAATCGGGGTAATTCAGTACGCCGCACTGGTCAAATTCTGGCCCTACAATTTAAGCCTCGGACTGATGAATTATAATTTCGAGTTGATGGACGGTGGCGGCTGGGGCTCGTATTTCAATTCGATCAGGCTCGGGCTGTATACCGCTATTGTCGGCACCATTCTGGTTTTTTCCGGTGCCTACATGGTGGAAAAAACCAAAGGTTTTTTCATTGCGCGATCGGCATTCCAGTTTCCTGCGATGATGCCAATGGCTGTACCTGGCATGGTACTCGGTCTCGCTTATATCTTCTTTTTCAACGATCCGGCCAACCCGCTAAATACCATTTACGCGACTATGGGTATCCTGGTGATCAGTACCGTGACGCACTTTTACACGGTTTCGCACCTGACCGCGGTCACCGCACTTAAACAAATGGACCGGGAATTCGAAGCGGTGGCTTCGTCGCTGAAAACGCCCTTCTACAAGCTGTTTTCAAAAGTCACGGTGCCGGTATGCCTGCCGTCGATCCTGGATATATCAATTTACCTGTTTGTCAACGCCATGACCACGGTGTCGGCGGTGATATTTCTGTACTCGCCCGATACAGCGCTGGCGTCAATCGCGGTACTCAATATGGATGATGCCGGGGATGTGGCGCCTGCCGCCGCGATGGGCATGATGATTTTCTATACCAATGTGACTGCACGCGTGATTCACCTGCTGATTACGCGCAAATTATTACTAAAAACACAGGCCTGGCGTTTGCGGCAGGCCGATCCTGTTTGACACGCATCAAAATAGCCATCTACCCACTAAAGCAGACGCCTCTGTTGTCTGTGTCTGCGGGAAAATTTCCTTTAAATCGGTATTCCAGTGTAACTTTTAGGTAAATTTGACCCTTAGTCAAGACATTAATGACTTGACTTTATACTTCAATAACATATAGTTACGGACCATAGTTAATCTTAATTATAGCAATTGAGGCAATTATGGAATTAATCCATTCGATTTTGGAAGCAATAATCAATAGCACGGCGCCTAGCACCTGGTTTTTAGTTATTAGCCTTTTCGCCTCCTACAGATACTTTCGTAAAACCCGCTAGCGATTTTATCGCTTTCAAATATTCAAGTTTTCCAGTCGGCAGAAACCTGTCCCGTAAATTTAATAAACCATTATCCCTGTAGGGTCGAATTCATTCGACCAATTCAATCAAACCGGTCGAATAAATTCGACTGGAACCATTTAATTATCCAGGCCCTGGTACGATATAC
>CAZJEJ010000183.1:0-3534 GCA_964544945.1 uncultured Gammaproteobacteria bacterium
CCACGCCCGATGGAAAACATATTTCCGACCAGTCGTTGCTGAATCAGCTCGAATTAAGCATTATCGATGCATTAGAAGCCAAAAAAGTTGCTTAGGCCTAATCAGGACATTTTTAGCGCTCTCAAAGGTCTGACTTTATAATAATGATCATTACCAGCATTGAAACTTTTAGCAATGAATATATCGCACTGGTACGCGTGCGTACCGACGAGGGCGACGAAGGCTGGGGCCAGGTATCGCCCTACCATGCCGACATTACCGCCCAGATCGTTCACCGTCAGGTAGCCTGTCACGTTCTGGGGATGGATGCGTCAAATATTGATGCCATTACCCAGACGGTGATAGAGCGAGAGCACAAGTTTCAAGGTACTTATTTATACCGCGCCCTGTGTGGTATCGATACGGCACTTTGGGATATACGCGGCAAGCGTGCGGGAAAGAGCGTGAGTGCGCTACTCGGTGGTACCGTCTCCAGTTTTCCAGTTTATGCCTCGAGTATGCAGCGAGAAATAACACCGCAGCAGGAAGCCGAACGCATGCTCGCTTTAAAGGAGCAATTCGGTTACCAGTCATTTAAATTTCGCATCGCACGAGAATGTGGACACGATATCGACCAGTGGCCCGGAAGAACCGAAGCGATCATCAGGCAGATGCGCAAAACCCTCGGCGATGAGGTCAACCTGTTGGTTGACGCCAATAGCGGGTATACACCCGGCAAAGCAATCGAAGTGGGACTTATGCTCGCCGATTACGGGATCAATCATTATGAAGAACCCTGTCCTTACTGGGAACTGGATTGGACTCGCGAGGTGAAAGAGGCACTCGATATAGACGTTACTGGCGGAGAGCAGGACAATAACCTCCTCGTCTGGAAACAGATGATCGATACCCACGCGGTAGATATTGTCCAGCCTGATATCTGTTATATGGGTGGTATCACGCGTACGCTACAGGTGGCAGAAATGGCCAGGCAGGCGGGGATATCCTGTACCCTGCATTCAGCTAATCTGTCATTGGTCACGCTGTTTTCGATCCACTTCATGACCGCAATTGAAAATGCAGGAAAGTACATCGAGTTTACAATCGAGGGTCTGGATTACTACCCCTGGCAGGATCGGATTTTTACTCCTGGATATGAAATCAGGGGTGGCGAAGTCAGTTTATCAGGCAAACCCGGTTGGGGCGTGGAAATTAATCCCGAATGGATAGGGCTCGCGAATTATCAGCTAAGCTTTCACCGCTCGCGTTTTTAATCGCTATTTATATTTTACTGAAGTTTTTCGCCCGTTTATTGTTTCCATTGGTAAAATTGACCAATACCATGCCGCTGTACCTGGTACCTTTATAAAATTCAACCCGAAATTTGTTGGATTGTTTGTCTACCGAATATTGAGAAATGATTTCTTTTTTACGGATGATTAATCCGGTTTCGTTGCGTTGTCCTGCATTGATATAGCCAATAACATTGACTCGATGCCCCTGAATCGGCCTGATCGAAAAGAACTTGTCAACATTGACTATTGTACCGAGCCGCACTTTTTTAACCTTACCATCAATTTCAAATACAACACTTTGTAGCGAATCTTCGAAAGAATAAAGCTCAGGACTGAGGGTTGTGACACCCCGATTACCATACCTTACCTGGTAGCGTCCCTCTGATTTAACCACCGCGACAAGAGGATTGTTGGTAGTGAACTTGACGGGAGAGCGTTTTTTCATTGGCACAAAGCGAATGTTTTTACGTGAATCGTCCAGATCCAGCATAATTTTCCGATCGAAGAGTGCAAGCTGGATATCCCTTCCTATTTTACTTTTCACGCCTTCAGCACTGAGATCGAAACTACGCGAATAGCTGATCCCCATGATATCCATCATCGACTCTACGACTCGCAGGTGTTGCAGGGTCCGAACATTGGTCGGGTAGTGTTTGCTGGCTTCGACACCCATTGCTGCCTTGCCATTTTTTATTGCAAAGTAGGTAAGCGTCTTTTCCATTTCCTTGTCACCTTCTCTGGTACGCGTATTCTTTAGATGGAACCTGGACCTCGAATCGCCCGCTGTACGATTGACCCTGGCGATAACTCGCCTGGCGATGGTTTCAATATCGCCATAACGACTGGCTTCGACAGTCGCCTGATCGATGACTATGCTCTGCCCCCAACGCACCGGGTTTTCTTCTTTGTCGACATACTTTTTGTTATAAAACCCACTACCATCGTGTAAATTCAAAATCATACCAACCTGTTTATTTTCGATAATGGCTTTAATCCTGGCAATGGTTTGATATTCCGGGTCAGTATCTCGCAGACTGGAAAACTTTCGGTTCATATCACCGTAAATTCCGCGCGAGCGACTGATAATACTGTCGAAATTTAAATTCGGCACTATCCAGAGTTCACCCCTGCTTACCTGGTACTCGTTTACCAGTAGCGAGGCTGCGGTAAATCCTCCCGGCTCGTCACCCTGAATACCTCCAATAACGAGCAGCGTTGGGCCATCCTTCTGCGATTGCAGTTTATGCAGGGAAAATTCCAGTCCAGTGGCAAGATTCGAGTACAGTATCGCGACTAGTATCGCGAATGAGCGAGCAGTGAGCTTTTTCACTAAACGACCTTGATATGCCATGGCTCGTAGCGTACACCCAGAGGATTGTTTTGCGGATAGCGAATATCGATATAACCCAGGTCTGAAAGTTTTTTAAATTCGTCGGTAGCGGCAAATGCAGCGGTGAAATTCCGCTTACCAAAACTGACCTTGCCTACGTCAAAATCTCCAACCGCATGAAACGAGTGCCCGGGCGGTGCGAGCGAAAAAGATGCGGTGGATAAATTGCCGCCTACGTCAGAGGTTTTTTTCAGGAACAGGTAAATCTGTTTAACTACACCGCGGATACCAGAAGTCAGAATTATATCGTCGCCTATATCGCGGCGAATTTTTTCGTAAGTTCTTATCGAGTCACCTTTAAACAGGTAGTGGCCCGTTCCCGGAATTTTCTTTATATCATTACGACGGATGGTCGACCTGATTTGTGTAACAACTTTTTCTCCATAGAAACCCATGCGATCGACTTCTGTGGAAAATATTTGCTCGATAAAATCAAGTTCTGACTTTTCGAATGTTCCGATACCAGGGTAGTTCCTGGCAAATTTCAGCGATTGATCCCAACTGATCACGTTAAAATTCGCGTAGCCCACGAAAGACTGAAGTCGTCGTAATCTATCGAGCGCGGCCTGTAAGGATGCAAATTCCTGGTCACCCAGGATCAAATCTGCAGACTTCGGTTTTGAATACCCTGGTTGCACGATCAGATTGTCAACCACATGAGAATCCGAATATGCAACCGTTTCCGAATAATCTGGTTGGTGCGATCTGTTGGAGGTTTCCGGATCGGCCAAATAACGCGTATTTTTGTTTAAAAAGTACTGTCTGGCGACAAGTGAAAATACAATAGCACTTGATGAGGCGAGAAATAATCTACGTGTGGTAGCCACAAACAACCCTGAAAAGCATTTCAAATCAGCATAGCTGAGTTTA
>CAZJEJ010000184.1:0-3532 GCA_964544945.1 uncultured Gammaproteobacteria bacterium
TTCTTGATTACATGTTGGTCAATACACGGCTTAGACCACAACTACGCAACATCGCGTTTAGCCGTATCGATTACCAATTCTCTGACCATGCGGCCCTGATTGCTGAATTTTCCTGGTAAGCCAGTGATATTAAGGACAGAAATAATAGGCCACTGTTGCAAGGTATACGCTTGCGCCAAATACTGTAGTGACTGCATTTTAATCAATCGTCCTGGCTTTGCGGTGTATTAATGAATTGTGCAGGAAATTCAGCATAGTTATCGCCTGTTTTTAAATTGAATTCCGAGAGAAATTTGGATTGTCTCAGGATATCGTCATAATTTTTGGTCGGGTTTCATTACACTCGCTTAGCTTAACTCAACCACGAGGTCATCAATGTAAGCGTTGTAATTTGGAATTCACCTCGTGGCAACCGACTAACATATTGATTTAATCAGCTATCGTTATATACTTTTCGTAAGTAAGAGGGTGCTTGATCGAGTATCGAGCCAGCTTAGACCCGAACTTTATGGATATTCGAACCACTAACCAGTAGATATTGAAAAAGCCGATCCTTGCTATAACACTAATCAAATGCCAATAGATAATAGAGTCATTAATCCTGCGCTGGCGCAACAGCTTTTTTATAAGAGTGAAAAGCTCAAGAGAAAGCGCCAGGGCCCCCCAGCGGCAATTGAATCTTTCCCCCGCGTAGTAAAGACCATTACAGGACTCTGGCGCTATTCAGAGGGTCAGAAGTATCTTGAAGAAATTATCATGATGGAAGGTGGCAAGCGTCGTGCAGGGTTTCCTGTCGAAGCGCAGGACGAATTAATGTTCCTGTACCAGTTACTTCTGGATCAACACCGAATCCTGAGCCTGCGTGGGCAAAAAATTACATCAAATCGCCCGCCCGGTACTAAATTTACCATGGGCAACAGCTAGCTGGTCGCATACCTAAGGAACCTCTGATCTATTACCGGCGTAAGAGTGCGAACCAGCGCCAGAAGTTGAGCAGGCTGGTGAGCGAAGCTGCTACATAGGTCCAGGCTGCGGCACGTAGTATCGAATTTGCACCAGACCACTGTGATTTTTCGAGATAACCAGATTTCAGTATTGGCATCGCCTTCTTGAAACTTGCATCCAGCTCGACAGGCAGGGTTAATATCTGGATGAGCACAGCAAAACCAATGACCAGGAATGCACCGATAATATTGACTACCGATACCGCTGGCGCCCTGAACAGCAAAGCGAGTACAGGTGCTGAAAACAACAATAAAGAACCGAATTTTTGAGCCCATACAGAGATATAAGCAAGCCTGGTGCGCCAGAGAAACAATGGCTCCGATGCCGCGTGTTGCAAAGCGTGTCCGCACTCGTGTGCGGCGACGGTGATCGCTGTGAGGGTTTTTCCATCGAACTTGTCTCTGGTCAGACGCACCGAACGCTTGACCGGATCGTAGTGGTCACCCTGCTCGGATATCTCAACGCTAATGACTCCGAGGTCAAAACGGTCCAGTAAATGGCGAGCGAATTCGCCACCGGTACCCGGGAAGTTTTCTTCAACCTTTCGGTTATAGCGTTTTAATACCGACTGCACCCATATTTTAGGTCCGTAGACCAGCGCCAGGAACAGGAAGATAAGTAGGAGATATTGCATTCAATTATTTTGGCTAGTAGATAGAATTCTTATATTTTAGTCATTTCTGCCAATTTGTAATGGATTAGATGACTGGCGATCCTTTAAACAGCTTTTTGAAAGCTTCCAGATGTGCAATCTGCACGCTTAATAGTGCTACCTGTAGTTGTTATAGTGTGGTGATAAATCGCATCTGCGGAAATTTCGAAACATGAAGCTCAATCGATGAATAACTTTTTTATAATCGGTCACCGAGGGGCTGCTGGCGAAAAATTTGAAAATAGTCTAAGCGGATTTGAATATGCGCTGACACTCGATATCGACGCAATCGAACTCGATATCCGCCAACATTCAGGCGAACTCTGGGTAATACACGACCAGGAACTGGATCGCCTGACAGGCATTAAAGGCAGGTTCGATGCTTTCGAGGACCCCTCAAAATTACGCCTGTTAAACCACGAACCCATCCCCAAACTAGGCGAAGTACTGGATCTATTGTGGGGGAAAATAGCGCTCAATATCGAAATAAAATCTCTCGAATCCACATCACTGTTGCTCAATTTACTTAAACAGTACCCATTCATCGAGCAGGAACCGCGCTTCCCCTGGATATTGATATCATCATTGGATAACACAATTTTGCTCAAACTGCGGAAGCAAAACTGTCCCTGGGAACTGTCCCTGGTAACCCATGGCGTACCAGGCTATAAAAACCAATTGATCGACCAAATACAACCGTTCTGCTGGTCTATGGATGACGAAAGCGTGGATTTTGCATTCATCGAACAGGTGCAGCACCTGGGAGTCAGGGTCATGGTTTATACTGTGAACGAAAAAAATCGGGCCCGGACACTCAAAAAAGCGGGTATAGATGGAATATTTACCGACTACCCCTCTCGTTTGTTAAATATCGACCAGGCTCGTTTATACCCATTAACATTTGAGACCCTGTTGCAATAAATCAAGCGACTAAAATTTCGCTTCACCTGAAGAGGCCTACAAAGGCATAATGCCGGGTGAACCTCTGATTAATTCTGAGTCATTCAGATATACCGTTTAAATAAACCAGGGCGTTTTAACGCCTTTTGATTCATGCATTGATCAGAGATTCCCTCTAGCTCATTTATAGCCCGTATAGCGAAACGCCATGGCCAAAATAGGACAATACAACCTTCTCAAGGTGCTCAAGAAAGTAGATTTCGGCCTTTACCTCGATGGTGAACACCATGGGGAGATCCTCTTACCCAAAAAATATACCGAAAAAAATATGGCGCCCGGTGACGTGATCGAAGTATTTGTCTACCTGGATTCGGAAGATCGAATCGTCGCTACCACTTTAAAACCAAAGGCCTGCGTTGGTGAGTGTGCCTATCTAAAAGTAGTGCAAACCAACCGGGTTGGCGCATTTCTCGACTGGGGACTGCCAAAAGACTTGTTGGTACCCTTCAGTGAGCAACAAAAACCATTGCAAAAAGGATACTCCTACGCGGTATACCTTTATCTCGATGAAGCGAGTGACCGTATAGCAGCCTCGAGTCGACTGGAAAATTACCTCGTGTCAGAAGGGGGGGATTTCAAGGCAAAACAGGCAGTCGAATTAATGATTTACGCCAAAAGTGACCTCGGTTTCAAGGCAGTCATCGATGGGACGCACCTGGGTCAGCTTTATGAAAATGAAGTATTTCGCAAGCTGCATTACGGCGAAAAACTCCCGGGATATATCAGGCAAATCAGATCTGACGGCCGAATCGACCTAAGTCTGTATCGTGCTGCTCATTTAGCCAGGGGCCAATTATCCGATGAAATTTTAACGCATTTGAAAGCAAACGGTGGAGTGTCCTACCTGACCGACAAAAGCCCTCCCCAGGACATTTATGATACCTTTGGTGTCAGCAAGGCGGTCTACAAGAAAGC
>CAZJEJ010000185.1:0-3502 GCA_964544945.1 uncultured Gammaproteobacteria bacterium
TCATCCCGTTTCGACCCAATCGGAGCAGGCTCAAATCTGGTTCGATCGTGGGCTGGTCTGGTGCTATGGCTTTAACCACGAGGAGGCAATCCGCTGCTTTGAACAGGTTATAGCGTACGATCAAAAATGTGCGATGGGTCATTGGGGTATCGCCTATGCACGCGGTCAATTTTACAACAAACCCTGGGAATGGTACGGCGAGGAAGAGCGTATCCATGCGCTTAAAATCTGTTATGAGAATATGCAAAAGGCGCTCGAACGGCAACTAATCGAAACTCTGTGCCTTAAATTTCAATCTGCCGAAGTAACCGTCCTTTCTACCATGAACCAGTGGAATCACGATTACGCCAACGGTATGGCTGGCGTGCTGGCCCATGTTCCCCAGGATCTGGAGGTCATCTGCCTGAGCGCGGAAGCAATAATGAATCTGACGCCCTGGAAACTGCGGGACTTGCAGCGTGCCATGCCGGCGGAGGGCGCCATGACCGAAAGGGCGCTAGAAATACTGACACTGGGCAGGGCTTTGGCCGAACAGGCACCTGATCGCCAATAACCCGACCGCCGATATCATGGCGGTGGCATCGGCGATGATGACTGGCGAACTTGAGTATCATGCCGGTAACCATGAACTCGGCTATTCATTCCTGCGCAAGGCCAGCGAGTTGAGCGATAATCTTTCGTATTCGGAACCCTGGCCCTGGATGCACCCACCGCGCCACGCATTGGGAGCGCTATTACTCGAACAGGGTCATATCGAGGAAGCGAAACACTATCGCGACGATCTTGGAATTGATGAGAGACTACCCAGATGCCTCCACCACCCGAACAATATCTGGGCCCTGCACGGTTATTTCGAATGCCTGAATAAAATGGGCCGCCTTGACGAAGCAGTTGAAATAAAAAAACAACTGGATATCGCCCTGTCGCATGCCGATATCAATATCGATTCTTCCTGTTGTTGTCGTAAGAATACATTCGAAGTGGATCGATGATTGCTTCAAAAACGTACGTCATTCGCAACTACTCTTCATTCCCGCGAAAGTGGGAATCTTATGTATCCAGCCTCAGGAAAGTGTAATCGCTGGTATGTTTTTACAGGAACACCGTGAACCCTTCCCTGGGGGTTCGCGCGCAACATCCTTGTTGCGCAGCGTCCTGTAAAAACATACCAACGATCACAACTCGATAGTGTGGCTATTTCGAGGGGAAGGACCCCAATTATCGAGGTGGATACACATTCTACCGGTTAGGCACCTTCACTTCGTATCCCGGCTCCTCCGGCTCATCATCGATCATTTCAGCAGGAAACCCGAGGGCGATGATATCGACTCCAGCAGCTTCTTCGAGGCGCTTGATAATATTGGGGGACAACTCACGGGGCCCGTACCGCTCCTGTCCCTGTTTAAAAATCTGTTCCATGATCGGTGCCAGTTCGAGCGTTAAATTACCGCGATTGGCAACCTCGTTGAACAGGCCGATATCCTTGCACACCAGGTCCATGGTAAAGCTGATATCGCGACTGCCATTGAGTATCACCTGGCTTTCGGTCTCGTGCACAAACGAATTACCGGAAGAAATTCGGATCGCTTCGTAGGTCGTGTTCAAGTCCATTCCTACGACCCGGGCGGTGACCAATGCCTCGCACAGGCTCAACAGGTTAGCTGTCGCGAGATAATTGGTGACTACCTTGAGCACAGACGCCGAACCTAGTGGACCAGTATGTAAGATGCGTCTCCCCATCTTCGTCAACAATGGCAGCATTTTTTCAAAAACGATGCGCTCGCAACCGGCAAATATTGCGATATTACCCGACGCTGCGCGGTGACATCCGCCTGAAACCGGACAATCGACGGGTTCTGCACCGGTCGCTTTGACCTTTTCGCCGAGACGCATCACTTCGTCTTTGTCGGTAGTGCTCATCTCGGCCCAGATTTTACCTTTTCCCAAACCAGCCAGCGCACCGTCTTCTGCCTCCATGACCACGGCACTAACGCTCGGGCTCGGCAGGCAGGTTATCAGGATGTCGACATTTTCAGCCATTTCGCGTGGGCTATCGGCCCATTTCGCGCCACGCTCCAAAAAATCCTGGGCTAGATTTTTATCCAGATCTCGCACTGTCAGATCTATACCGTTTCGCAACAGACTACCCGCCAGTTTCCCACCCACGTTACCCAGGCCAATAAAACCAACCTTTACCATGCTACGCCACCCTGTGTCTAAAAACTTCGGTCATTATTATGATTGGGCAGTGGTAATCAACTCCTATTTCTTTAATTTCGGGTGGTAGAATATCGAACGCTGGATTTACATCACGAGGCTATTTATACTCGCTCGGCTCGATTCATCAGGTGAATAACTACCATGCCAAAATTAACCACCCTGTACTGGCGTGATATACCAGCCCAGGTCATAGCCAGGGAGCGTCGTAACAGTGCAAAAAATATACTAAACGAGCGATTTGCGAAGGCTATCGACAAGGCAGCGATGCGAGCCAAAATGGCAGGCACCGATGCTTATCTAGAGCAATGGCGGCGAGAAGAGCAAAAATGCGGCGAAGATTTACAGGCTGCCGTTGATCAGGCAACGGCACAGATTGAACAGGATTACGATGACATTCGGCTCGAGAGCCTGATACGCGGTGGTGGTATCGAAGCCGAGTAATCAGCCCCGCCAGCCTGCCGCATCATTCCAGCGGATTGATCAGGTCCCGTCCTTCATTGCGGGAATTGTTCACTGCGGTATGCACAGCGTAATATTGATATTGAGGAGCAGTATCACTTATCAGCGCGTCGGGAATATCGGTTTCTTCTGAACTGCAATCAAGCCAGGCGTTGTAATTGACCGGGGCTATATGTACCGGCATCCGATGGTGGATATCACTCATCGAGTGTTTGGCGCCGGTGGTAATGATCGCGCAGGATTGTATTTCGTTGCCTGCGGCATCCTGCCAGTGTTCCCAAATTCCTGCCATCGAAAACAGGCTGTGGTCGATATGGCAACAATAGGGTTGCTTGCGCCCGTTTTCAACTCTCCACTCGTAAAATCCATCGGCTGGAATCAGGCATCGCCGCCGCCGATAAGCCTGACGAAACGAAGGCTTTTCTGTCACCGTCTCGCCACGCGCATTAAACATGCGATTACCCAGGGAGATATCCCTTGCCCAGGACGGTATCAATCCCCAACGAAAAAATGTTAACCGCTTATCGCAACAGGCCAGCACCGGCGTCGTAGGCGCAATATTATAGCGAGCGCTGAATATTTCTGGTGGGGGCGCATTGTAGTGCTCGGCGATATCGCGCACATTACTATCCAGAAAAAATCGGCCGCACATCAATAATATTTCCCAGGCTTTACCAACATTATCTACCTGATCAAGCGGTTAATAAGCATCAAAATATACTCCATCTCGAAGCTAAAAACCGCATAATACAGCATCCTGTTTACTCCACCGATTACATGAACCTTGTCAGCACTATAAATCTCTACCATAGCTATGGTGATC
>CAZJEJ010000186.1:0-3486 GCA_964544945.1 uncultured Gammaproteobacteria bacterium
CCTATCGTATCGCGCCGCACCAGGCCTGCCTTTTCCAGCACCTTGATGTGTTTCGATACCGCATTGAGCGACAGGTCGTAAACCCGCGCCAGGTCGGTAACCCGGGTTCTGCCCTGCTGGCAAAGCAGGGTCAGTAACGAGCGGCGCGTACTGTCACTAACGGCTTTCATCAAAATAGATAGTGTTTCTTCGTTCATATTATTCAACCATTTGGTTTAATATATACGCATACTACTACTTAGTCAACCTTTTGGTTGAATTTAATTTCTTCGTACCGAATACACCTTTGGAGCAACCTGGCGAAAGCGAATATGGCGATAGTAGGTTTCGAGCCTAAAGTAAGTGCAATTTAAAACATAATGGCGCTTACTTAATACTATAAATCTGGCAGTAAAGGTTAAATCGGATGGAAAATTACAGGACCGTCGACAGCAGGGATAGCTGTCGTCGAGCCTACAAGGATGTATTAACGGCGTGTCCTGGAATTTTTTATCCGGTTTAGCCTGGCTACGAGTTTTAAGGGCATACCAACTCGCGCGCGGCCAATTCGGTAAGCCAGTTCGCCACGATACCACTCGCGTGTCGGCCAGTAGGCAGGGCGGGTTGGCGCAAATAATAATCGGCATAGAGGTGAAACGGGTTTTCAAATACCTCTACCAACTCACCAGATTTTAGATAGCGGTCAATAAATGGGCGTCTGCCCAGCATAATTCCATCGCCACGCTGCGCGGCCTCGATAGCGATCAACGATCCGTCAACCGATAATCCACGCGGTATGACAACTTCACTCAAGCGATGGCTACGAAACCATCGGTGCCAGTCGTCATCGTAGCCAAGCACGTGGATCAAGTCATGCTTAAGTACATCGGCCGGTTTGCCTGGTCGTTGACGACTGGAAAAAAGCTTTGGCGAACATACCGGTGTTATTGTCGAGGTTAATAGTTTGTGCGCACAGGGGTCGGTCGCCCCTTCCCCCTGGATGAAAATTTCCAAATCCGTTGTGGGCGATTGTTGATTATCGTAGCCCTGGTCCAGGGTATTGATACGCAGATCGATGTTGGGATGGTGCTTTTTAAGGGACCCTAGTTCTGGCGCCAGCCAGAGAATCGCAACGCCCGGGGTACAACGCAGTGTCACTGCCTGATTTTGCCTGCCTGGAAACAAACGATCGGTAACCGAATCGAGTCGGTCCAGTGCCTCGTGCACAGCTTCCAGGTATGCCTGACCGGTACTGGTCAAGCTTAACCGGCGGTGATGCCTGACAAACAGAGGCGTTTTCAGGTAGGCTTCCAACTGACGCATTTGCTGGCTCACCGCAGCCTGTGAAATCTTGAGATCGTCTGCGGCCAGTGAAAAACTCAAGCGTCGGCCAGCGGCTTCGAAAGTTCGCAGAATATTGAGTCTTGGACGTCGCAAGGGTTTGTTTTTGGATAAGATTTACTTATAGATAGTGACAGCATTTATTGTTTGACGCAAGTCACGGCCCTGCCTAAAGTTCCTGTACGATTGACAAGCTCTGGATACGGCTACTATGAACTTCTTTACCTACCTGACAAGCGACGATATTCAATACGTACACGAGTCTTCTCTTGAAATTCTTGAGGAGGTCGGCCTCCTGGTTCGCAATGAAAAAGCAAGGAACCGGTTCGCACAGCACGGCGCGGTGGTCGATCATGAAACAGAAATGGTGCGCATACCTTCGGCCATCGTCGAAAAATTCCGCACCCTGGTCCCCCCGACGATCACCCTGCGTGGGCGCGATCCCGATTACGATGTCACCTTCCCACGCAAGCTTCCTGTCATCGCTACGGCAAGTTCGGCGCCGGATATCGTCGATCCTGTGAGCGGGGTGACACGCCGATCGAGATCCGATGATATTGCCCGCATAGCCCATCTGATTAATGAGTTACCAGGCTACGACGTATTCTCGATCTCGACACTTGCCGACGATGCACCCAAAGACCAGTTTAGCCTCACACGTTTTTACACGGCGCTAAAAAATTGCGTCAAACCTTGTCGGACCTCTGTTTACAATATCCAGGAAGCGGAGCAGGTAATCAAGCTTGGTGAACTCATTGCGGGATCGAAACAGGCCTACTGGGAACGTCCTTTTATCAATTTCGGTTATTGCTCCATCGTTTCACCTTTGACGATGGATTTCGACAGTACGGATACCTTGATGTACTTTGCCGAAAAAGGTATTACGGCTTACGGCACTATCGCACCGATGGGTGGGCTGAGCACGCCGCTCTCGCTACCGGGTATGTTGATTACCATGAATGCAGAGTGGCTTGCAGCGGCGATACTGGCGCAAATGTCCAAAGCCGGCACGGCCCAAATTTATAATTTTCTGCCCGTCTTCGCCGATATGCGCGACGGTTCCTACGCACCGGGCGCGATCGAGGTTGGCATGATGAATTCTGCGGTGTGCCAGATGGCCCGCTTTTATAACGTCCCTGCTGGCGGATATCTTGGCTTGACCAATTCCAAAGTCGCCGATGCCCAGTCGGGTTTCGAAAAAGGAATGTCGCCATTGATGGGAGCATTGTCCGGGGCCGATTTCATCGTTATGGGCGGCCTGCAAGACGCCTTAATGTCGTTTGATTTTGGCCAGGCTACGATCGACAATGAAATTGCTCAAATGGTCAAATGTGTACGAGGCGGGTTTGGATTTTCGAAAAAAAGCGCCTCGCTGCAAGAGATCAAGGACACCGGTCCAGCGGGGATGTTTGCGGCAAACCCCGCAACTCTCGAACGAATGCATACGGCGACCTTTATGCCCGAACTGGCAGACAGAAAACTGCGTGAACAATGGCAGCAGGAGGGCTCTTCTACTATTCATCAGCGTGCCTTAAATAAGGCTTTTGATATCCTTTCGAGGCCAAACACCGCTGCATTTGACCTTGCTGTCGATGCGCGCATCCGCACCGAATTCGAAGGAATAGTCGCGGGTGACGCCATGCTTCAGGAAGGATGGAAACGTATCGAAGTCGGCAGCAAGGTTCCTGTGCGTAAACGACGCCCAAACCGACGACAGCGCAAGCATAAATAAAACTAACAAGATCTACCGACCAGGGCTAAATATGACCGCATCATTTCCAACCAGCGCACGCATCGTCATCATCGGTGGCGGGGTGATTGGCACCAGCATTGCATATCACCTGACCCGATCCGGCGAGAAGGATGTCGTGCTTCTCGAAAAAGCACATCTGACCGAGGGCGCTACCTGGCACGCGGCTGGGCTGGTCGGGCAATTCCGTTCGCAGCAAAACCTGATGAGCATGATGAGCGACAGTGTACATCTGTTCGACAGACTGGCCGAAGAAACCGGCCAGGATCCCGACTGGCGCAAGGTGGGAAGCCTCAGGCTTGCCCAGACTGAAAGCCGCTGGAAAGAATTGCTCAAGTCCTACTCCGCCGCACAGGCAGTTGGGTTCGAGATGAACCTGTTGACCCCGAGCGAAGCGGGTGACTTATACCCGCTCA
>CAZJEJ010000187.1:0-3482 GCA_964544945.1 uncultured Gammaproteobacteria bacterium
TTCGCCCTGCTATAGATCATGGCAATACCAGCTATTTGAAATATCCATTTGCTGCCTTCGAAGGATGTGAATACCCTGCCACCTGATCTCAACCCGGTGGATAAATATATTTACTCACCCTAACCCGTTACAGACTAAGGTTACATAACTATGCAATTTACTCACGAACGCGAATTCACCTATACCCGCAGTTATCGCGGCCCCATCCGCTGTGTCATTCTCGACTGGGCTGGCACTACCATGGATTTCGGCTGCATGGCGCCGGCAGTAGTATTCCGCCAGGTGTACGAAAAAGCCGGTGTCCCAATCAGTCTCGAAGAAGCCCGAGTCCCGATGGGGGCTCATAAAAGAGTCCATATTGGTTTGATTAGTGAAATTCCCAGCGTGCGTCGACGCTGGGTAGAAAAGCATGGCACCGAACCCACCGATGATGACGTAGGGCGCATGTTCGATGATTTTGTTCCGATGCAGGAAGCTTGCCTGTCTGAGTATTCGCAACTCATTCCCGGTACACTCGACGTAATTGGCGAGTGCCGTAAGCGGGGTTATAAGATTGGGTCGACCTCTGGTTATCTCCCCGGCATGCTTGCTATCAACCAGGCCGATGCGGCAAAACAGGGCTATGAACCCGATGCCACCTTCGGTGCCGGCGATGTCAAACGTGGACGCCCTTTCCCGCATATGGTGCTGCGCAACATGCTCGAACTGGATATTTCACCAGTACAGGCGGTGGTAAAAGTTGACGATACCCTGACAGGGATCGAAGAAGGGTTGAACGCTGGCGCCTGGGGTATTGGCCTCGCCATTTCCGGCAACGAGGTCGGTGTTCAACTGGATGAGTGGAATTCTTTTTCAGAAGAGGTGAAGCAAAAACATCGCGATCGTATTTATCCCACGATGTATCAGCGCGGTGCGCACTATGTAATCGATAGCATCGCCGATTTGATGCCCTGTATCGACGACATAGAGGCGCGTTTGAGGCGTGGTGATACCCCTTAGGGAAGTTACAGTACCCGGATTAGTTAGGGAACCTCTGATCGGTTACGATCGGATCAGAGGGCCTCTACTAATTCGCATATACCGTGAAGACGGTGGCGACTTATGAAGTTTATCAATAAACAGAAATAATTAGGCACGAAAATCATGGAGTGCGAAATATACAGTTTGTACCTGAACGAAGTCAGGAAAAACCTGGCTGCCAATCTTGATCGATCTCCCCTGGTTCATAGCTACGGCTATACACCGGTGGACGATCAGGTAAACCTGGGTGCTATTTCTTCCCAGAGATTCGTTCCCTGCCCGCATTTTGCGGGCTAGGTTTTCTGGTTGGAATAAACCATTTTGAGGAATGCATCGGTTACCCGCTGGGAACGCTTCTCTTTCAGACAGATGAAATATTCCTCGTGGATCAGTTCTGCATTGCTAACGCGAAGCGGGCGTAGCCTGGAATCGGCCACCAGTTCGTTTTCTGCGACAATACCAACCCCGAACCCGGCAGCTACCGCTTCGCGCACCCCCTCGCGGCCGCTGATTTCCATCACATCGTGTAACTGCCCACCTGCCTCGGTGATAGCATCTTCAAATATTGAGCGGGTACGAGAACCTTTTTCGCGCAGAATGATTCGCTGTTCCAGTAACTCTTCGATCGTAACCGAGCGTCGCTCGGCCCAGACATGATCCTGGTTTACAAAAACAACCAGCGTGTCCGGTTCTAGTGGTATGGATATGAACCGATCATCCGCTTGCGGTATATTCGGTAGAAAAGCCACGTCGCAAAGACGCGATTCCAGCCAGGACATGAGCTGCTCGGAATTACCGTATCGAATGGAAATTTGCATACCCGGATACAGGCGCTGGAACTGGGCAAGTAGCGGGGTAACAATATAGGGAGAATCGGCCGCTACCAGCAATTTCCCCGTGGTTAGCGCTTGCGCTGACTGAAATAGCTGCTCGACTTCTTCTTCATAGCGAAATAAGTGATGTGTAATGACGTAGGCAGATTTCCCGATATCGGTCAGTTCGATATGGCGTCCATGGCGTACAAATAATTTTATGCCGTATCGCTCTTCCAGTTCCTTAACCTGGCCAGAAAGGGTCGGCTGGGAAATGTGTAGAACTTCGGCGGCACGGGTAAAGCTTCCATGGGTCGCGACCGCGTGGAAAGATCGAATATGGGCGTGTGCTATTGGCATAACCTATTTTAAGCAATAGTGATATTGATTCGAAGAATACTATTTAACAACGGTAGAAATAGCAATGACAAACAATACGAGAGAAACAGTGACAGCAAGCTCACCCACCGGTGATCCTTATTTACTAACCCCGGGGCCACTGACCACGTCGGCGACCGTGAAACAGGCGATGTTGCACGATTTTGGTTCGCGTGATAATACTTTTATCGATCTGAACGCGCGGGTGCTGCAACGCCTGGTCGGGATCGTAAATGGTGAAGGCACCCATGTGAGTGTTCCATTGCAGGGAAGCGGTACCTTCGTGGTCGAAGCGATGATGGGTTGTTTTGTGCCCGCCGATGGCAAGGTGCTCATCCTGGTCAACGGGGCTTATGGACATCGAATTGCCAAAATTTGTGACTATTATCGTCGCGATTATTTGATCCAGGAATGTGCAGAAGATGTTCCGGTGAATACAGAGGAACTCGATGCCACGCTTGCCAGTGACCCGGCAATCAGTCACGTGGTGGTGGTTTATTGCGAAACTACTTCGGGTATTCTCAACCCTCTGCGCGAGGTTTCGGACATCGTTGCACGCCACCAGCGCGGCCTGCTAATCGATGCGATGAGTGCATTTGGTGCTATATCTCTGGATGCGAGAAAAATTACTTTTGACGCGATGGTTGCTTCGAGTAATAAATGCCTTGAGGGCGCGCCGGGAATGGGGTTTTGTATCGCGCTTGAATCTGCTTTGAAACAAACCGAGGGCAATTCACCGTCACTCAGTCTCGATCTCTACGACCAGTGGCGCGCGATGGAGAAAAACAAACAGTGGCGCTTCACGCCGCCCACACACGTGCTGCTTGCTTTCGCGCAGGCGCTCACCGAATTTGACGATGAAGGTGGTGTCGAAGGTCGCGGCAATCGATACCAGCAAAACTGTAACCTGTTAATCTCGGGCATGCGTGAAATGGGATTTAAAACCCTGTTACCCGATAACCTGCAGGCACCAATTATCATTACATTTCATATGCCAGCCAACCCCGAATTCGAATTCAGTGCCTTTTACGATGGCTTGCGTGAGCAGGGTTACGTGATTTACCCGGGTAAACTCACGGTGGCCGACAGCTTCCGCATGGGTTGTATCGGCAGGCTGAACCTCGAACAAATGCAGGGAGCACTCGATGCGGTTGCAAATATTCTTTCAAAGTTTGGCATTGACAAAATAATTAATGCAGAATAGCGGCTGAATTTTCTTTACGACTAAACTGAAGGTAGGTTGCGAGAACGGGTAGAGCAATTAAAACACGC
>CAZJEJ010000188.1:0-3467 GCA_964544945.1 uncultured Gammaproteobacteria bacterium
TGGCCTTCCCCAAAACCCAGACTGCAGCCTGTTTATTAACCCAGGCGCCAGCGCCGGTCAGTGACCAGCAGTTAAAAGAGCTGTCGATTCGGGTTCGAAATCCACAGAGCTGATTGGCACAAAGGCAGGCAAGTGGTACTATTTTAAGCATTGAACAGAAGTTGATCATGGCAGCCAACCCAATAGACCTACAACCTTATGCCTCGTTGAATGACGAGGATTGTGATAATCGCATTATCAAAGCCAAACAAGCCCTGGGTAATCGTGTTGTCATTTTAGGGCACCATTATCAACGAGATGAAGTTTTCAAGCATTCCGATTTTTCCGGTGATTCACTCAAGTTGTCGCGCGAGGCAGCTAAGTCCGATGCTGAATATATCGTGTTTTGTGGTGTACATTTTATGGCGGAAGTAGCCGATATCATCTCACGACCCGATCAGGTTTCCATCTTGCCCGACCTGTCTGCCGGTTGTGCAATGGCGGACATGGCCGATCTCGACCAGGTAGAGCGGGCCTGGGCTGAACTTTCAAGCGTACTCGACGCCGACGAATGTATCACCCCGGTTACCTATATAAATTCGGCAGCCAATTTGAAGGCTTTTTGTGGCAGTCACGGTGGTATCGTGTGTACCTCGACCAACGCGCAAAAAATTCTCGACTGGTCGTTTGCCCAGCGCAAAACAGTACTGTTTTTTCCAGATCAGCATCTCGGCCGCAATACCGGGGTAAAAATGGGTATTCCCCTTGAGCAAATGGTGACCTGGGACTTCGACCAACCCATGGGTGGACTCGAACCAGAGCAAATCAAGCGGGCAAAAATGATCCTGTGGAAAGGTTTTTGCTCCGTGCATCAAATGTTCAAACCCGAACAGATCGAAAAATTCAAACGCGAAGTACCCGATGGTAAAGTTATTTCCCACCCCGAGGCGAGTTACGAAGTCTGCCAACTCTCCGATTACGTGGGGTCAACAGAATTTATCATCAACACCATCACCGGTGCAGAACCTGGCACCCATTGGCTGGTGGGTACCGAGTTGAACCTGGTGAATCGCTTACATCAAAGCCTGGAGAAAGATAACAAGACAGTGCAATTTATGTCACCGATAGTGTGTATGTGCTCAACTATGTTTCGCATTGATCCTCCACACCTGGCCTGGGTGTTGGAAAATCTGGTCGAGGGGCATGTGGTAAACCAGGTCTCGGTTGCTGAAGATGTCGCAGACAACGCAAGAATCGCGTTGCAGCGAATGTTCGATAATTAGGGTTAAAAATGACCTACGAAGAAGACGTCGACTGCTCCACCACCAAAGCCACCCGAAAAGTAAAATTATCCAGGCCTGGTAAAAATGGTTTTCCGATGCATCGTGGCGGCCGATTGGCGGAAGTTATACTGGCTTACGAATCCTGGGGAGAACTGTCCCCCAACGCGGATAATGCGATACTGATATTCACTGGTCTTTCTCCGAGTGCGCACGCGGCTTCTTCGGTAAAAGATCCCTCACCGGGGTGGTGGGAATATATGATAGGGCCTGGTAAGGGAATCGATACTAATCGGTTCTACGTGGTTTGTGTCAATTCCTTGGGCGGTTGCTATGGTAGTACAGGCCCAGGGTCAATCAATCCCGAAACAGCGGAACCTTATGGAGCCGATTTTCCGAATTTGACGATCGAAGATATTGCCTGTGCAGGTCATCATTTGATGCGCGAACTGGGCGTCGAGCGTCTGTATGCGGCGGTCGGTTCCTCGATGGGGGGCATGGCGTCGATCGTTTACGGGATACTATTTCCAGAACAGATCAAATATCTTATCTCGATATCGGCGGCGGCCCAGGCTCTGCCTTTAGCCGTAGCGCTTCGGTCGTTACAGCGTGAAATCATTCGCAGCGATCCCGCCTGGAAAAATGGGGGATACAAAGCTGGTGAAGAACCCTTCGCAGGAATGGCCTTAGCGCGCAAACTGGGGCTGGTGTCTTACCGTGCCCCGGATGAATGGAATTCCAAGTTTGATCGAAGCAAAGTGCCGCAGGAGCGGTTAACCGGGAAACCGTTTGAACTGGAATTCGAAATAGAAAATTATCTCGAATATAACGCACAGAAGTTTATCCACCATTTTGATGCAAACAGTTATCAGCACCTGTCACGCGCAATGGACTGGTTCGATATCTCTGAACACGGTGGGTCGGTCAAGTCCGGTCTGGCAAAAATAAAGGCCAGGAAAGTGCTGATAGTTGGTGTAACCTCGGATATTCTTTTTCCGCCAGTGCAGCAAAGAGAACTGGCTAAGAGTTTAGAGGAAACGGGTAGCGATGTGGAGCATGTCGAAATTGAATCACCCAATGGACACGATTCATTTTTAATTGACGACGAACATTTCTCACCCGTAGTGAAAAAATTTCTGGATCGTACTCTAGATTAAAACTGTCTCCCTGGCATTGCATTTGAGCTTTAGACCGCTCAATTCAAATTTGAGGGGCTACCTTTCCAGGTATTGCAACTTATTCGCGACACCATCCCATTCTTCAGCGTCTTCGGGTGGAGGTTTACTGGCGGTAATAACTGGCCAGATTAGCGATAACTCTTCGTTTAAGGCAAGAAACTGCTCCTGACCGGGTGGCATGTCCTCCTCGGAAACTATAGCCTCGGCGGGACATTCGGGTTCGCACAGGGTGCAATCGATGCATTCTTCCGGGTCTATCACCAGAAAGTTAGGACCTTCGTGAAAGCAGTCGACCGGGCACACGTCGATGCAGTCCATGTATTTGCACTTGATACAGTTTTCGAGAACTACAAATGTCATTAAATTTCCTGGCCAGGCTAAACGAATGGGGGACGGTAGTATCGCGGCAGTCTAAATAGGCCTTCGCCAAACTTCAAGTGGATTATCGAGCTAATCGGAGGTTACCCGGGCGTCACGAAGCAGGTTTTTCAAATGATACAGTGTTTCGAGCGCCTGCCTCGGCGTTAAATCATCGAGGTTCAGTTCTGACAGTTCTTCAACCACGGGAGACTCGGCGGGTGGCGGAATAACGGGTTCACTGAATAAGTCGATCTGGGGTGCAGACTGTTTCGACTGCTGTTCCAGCAGTAATAGTTTTCGACGCGCCAGCTCGATCGTGTGGGGTGGAACGCCAGCCAGCTTCGCGACCTGTAAGCCGTAACTCTGGTTCGCCGGACCCGGCTTAACCCGATGCATAAATATAATGTCGTCGCCATGTTCAATTGCGTCCAGATGTACATTGTGAATATTGTCGTATTGTTCCGGTAGCAAGGTCAGCTCGAAATAATGGGTCGCAAACAGCGTAAAAGCACCGGATTTTTGTGCCAGGTGGTCGGCGCAGGCCCAGGCCAGGGCAAGCCCGTCGAAGGTGCTAGTACCCCGACCAATTTCATCCATCAATACCAGGCTGTTCGGGGTAGCGTTATTGAGAATATTGGCCGCCTCGGTCATTTCCACCATAAAGGTGGAG
>CAZJEJ010000189.1:0-3462 GCA_964544945.1 uncultured Gammaproteobacteria bacterium
GGTGGCGCCGATGTTATCGATGCCGGTGGCCAATATGTAATGCCTGGCGGCATAGACCCCCACACACACATGCAGTTGCCATTTATGGGTACTGTCGCAAGCGAGGATTTTTACACCGGCACTGCGGCAGGTTTGGCCGGAGGCACTACCTGTATCATCGATTTCGTGATTCCCGCGCCTCAGCAGCAATTGATGGATGCTTTTCGCCAGTGGAGCGAATGGGCAGAAAAGTCTGTTTCAGATTACAGCTTCCACGTCGCGGTTACCTGGTGGGATGATAGTGTTTACGAAGATATGGGCACTTTAGTCAGTAAGCATGGTGTTAATAGCTTCAAGCACTTTATGGCCTATAAAAACGCAATAATGGCCGATGACGAAATTCTGGTGAATAGCTTCAGCCGTGCGTTGGAATTAGGGGCAATTCCTACCGTGCATGCGGAAAACGGCGAACTGGTTTTTCAGTTACAGCGTAAAATGAAGGAAATGGGTATCACGGGTCCCGAAGGGCATCCGTTATCACGCCCCCCTGAAGTCGAGGCCGAAGCTGCCCAGCGGGCAATTCGGATCGCGCAGGCACTGGATGTGCCGGTCTACCTGGTTCATGTCTCTACCAAAGAAGCGTTGCAAAGTATCACTATCGCACGCAGCGAAGGCCGACGGGTGTTTGGTGAAGTGCTCGCCGGTCACCTGTTAATCGATGACTCCGTTTATCAGGATACCGATTGGGGTCGTGCCGCGGCGCATGTAATGAGCCCACCGTTTCGCCCGAAAGAGCACCAGGAAGCGCTGTGGCGTGGTTTACAGTCGGGCAACCTGCAAACTACTGCGACCGATCACTGCTGTTTTTGCGCGGATCAGAAAGCTGCCGGGCGCGATGATTTTTCGATCATCCCAAATGGTACGGCAGGTGTCGAAAATCGTATGGAAGTATTGTGGCACACAGGCGTCAGTACGGGTCGCCTGACGATGAATGAATTTGTCAAAGTTACCTCTACCAACGCTGCGCAAATATTCAATATATACCCGCGCAAGGGCTCGGTGGCTGTCGGGGCTGATGCGGACCTGGTGATTTGGGATCCAGCGGGCAGTAAAACAATTTCCGCAAAAACGCATCACCAAAATATCGACTTTAATATCTTTGAAGGTATGCAGGTGACCGGGATTCCCTCGCATACTCTCAGTCAGGGGAAGTTGGTTTATAAAGAGGGTGAGCTGATGGTTGAGCGCGGCGCGGGGAATTACGTAAATCGTCCACCTTTCGCCGCTTTTTACGATTCTGTTATTAAGCGCCGAGCGCAAAAGCAGCCAACCGCCGTGGCGCGTTAGCTAGCTGATTAAACATAGTGGACTCGTATCATATTCAGCAAGCCCTAAAGCAGAAAATAGAGCAGGAGAAAACCAGGTGAGTACCAACACGAATGCAGTAGCTCAAGACACTATAAAATCGGCAACTAGTCTCACTGTCGATGGAGATCGCCTCTGGGACAGCCTGATGCAGATGGCCAAAATCGGCGCCACCGAAAAGGGCGGTTGCTGTCGCCTGGCACTGACCGATCTCGATAAAGAAAGCCGTGATTTATTCGTACATTGGTGTCAGGAAGCTGGTTGCTCGATCAAGGTCGATAAAATGGGAAATATCTTTGCCCGCCGTGAAGGAACCGACCCCGACCTGCCCGCCGTTTTAGTCGGTAGCCACCTCGATACCCAACCAACCGGTGGACGCTTCGACGGCGTATTCGGCGTTTTAACCGGGCTGGAAGTCATTCGCTCGCTAAACGACAGAAATATTCAGACCCGTCATTCGGTCGAAGCCAGCGTCTGGACCAACGAAGAGGGGTCTCGTTTTGCGCCGGCAATGGTGGCATCGGGTGTATTTGGAGGCGTATTCGACCTCGATTACGGTCTGACTCGATCCGATCCCGCAGGTGTGACTATGGGCGAAGAACTACAGCGTATCGGTTACGCGGGTGAAGAAGAGGTCGGTGGTCGAGATGTGCATGCCTATTTTGAAGCGCATATTGAACAGGGACCCATCCTGGAAGCCGAGGATAAGACGATTGGAATCGTCACCGATGCACAGGGCCAACGTTGGTACGAGGTAACGTTGACCGGAGTTGAGTCGCACGCGGGACCAACACCGATGAATCGGCGCAAAGATGCATTGTTGGGTGCGGCACAAATCGTTCAACTGGTCAACCAGGTTGGGCTGGATAACGCGCCACTTGCCTGCGCGACAGTCGGTATGCTAGATGTGTATCCTAATTCGCGCAATGTAATACCCGGACGCGTCGCTTTCACGATCGACTTCCGTCATCCCGACGATACCGTACTGGAGCGAATGGATCGACTCATGCGCGAAGGTGTCGATGAAATTGTCTCACGCATGGGTCTTGAATGTGAGCTTGAACAGATTTTCTATTATGCCCCGATTGCTTTTGATAAAAGCTGTGTGGCGGCAGTGCGTGCGGGAATCGACACTCATGGATACTCTTCGCGTGAGATAGTCTCGGGCGCTGGGCACGACGCCTGTTACCTCGCTGGTGTAGCACCCACTTCGATGGTATTTATCCCCTGTATCGACGGTATTAGTCACAATGAAATAGAAGACGTCAAACCAGAGTGGATCACTGCCGGGGCGAATGTCGTTTTATCAGCGATACTGGAAAAAGCAGGTGTTGTTTGAGTCACGAGCGTAGCTGCCAGGCTTACGGGTCCTGGCGCTCTCATTTTGAGGAAAGTCAGAATTGATCAGAGGTCCTTTAATATCGGATCATCCGAGGGGAATATAATGAGTGAAGTACGGGCTGGCGTTGATACTGTGGATATAAAAACCGCGCGCTTAAGTGCTGCCGAATACGCACAGAATTTCAGTGATATGCATCCACCGCCAGGTCCGACCGCAACCCTGGTCGAAGCCGACCGTTGTTATTTTTGTTACGACGCGCCCTGCACTAAAGCATGTCCCACCGGTATCGATGTCGCGGGCTTTATTCGAATGATTAACACGGGTAATAATATCGGTGCCGCTCGCCTTATTCTGAAAGAAAATATTATGGGCGGCAGTTGCGCCCGCGTTTGCCCAACAGAGACCCTGTGCGAAGAGGCGTGTGTGCGCAATGACCAGGATCAACGCCCCGTGAGTATTGGCTTGCTGCAGCGACATGCCGTCGATTCGGCGATGGCAGCTGGTAAGCAGTTTTTTTACCGGGCGCCTGATACGGGTAAACACGTGGCTATTGTCGGTGCGGGACCTGCCGGCCTGTCATGCGCGCACGGCCTGGCTCGCCAGGGCCACACGGTAACCATTTACGAATCACTTGAAAAAGGCGGTGGTCTTAACGAGTATGGCCTGGCTGCTTACAAGATGCCTGATAACTTTGCCAGCCGTGAAATCGAATACATTCTCGAAATAGGTGGTATTGATATCCGTCATGGTCAGCGACTGGGTGATGATTTTGATAT
>CAZJEJ010000190.1:0-3419 GCA_964544945.1 uncultured Gammaproteobacteria bacterium
TATCTCACTATGAGAATCGAAGACGACAGCAAGCTTGATTACGGGGATGTGCTCATCAGACCCAAGCGAAGCACCCTGGGTAGCCGTAAAGAAGTCGATTTGTTTCGAAATTTCAGTTTTCGTAATTATCAGGGTGAAGAATCTGGTTCGCATTACCGTGGCATTCCGATCATGGCTTCAAATATGGATGGCGTTGGTACATTCGAAATGGCCGATGCCCTCGCTCAACTAGGCTTGTTTACCAGTCTGGTGAAAAGCTACGAAGCCAAAGATCTGATTAAATTTTTCAGCAAAGAAGAGCCTAATCGACGGCAAAATGTCGCCTATTCGACTGGTATAACACAACTGGATCTTGAAAAATTTGAATACGTATACCAGACACCTGGCGTGAGTCTGAAATACGTCTGCGTCGATGTCGCCAATGGCTATTCTGAACGGTTTTCGACATTCATCAAACAGTTCAGGGACGCTTATCCTGCCATCGTAATTATCGCCGGTAACGTCGTCACCGGTGAAATGACCGAGGAATTAATTCTCAGTGGCGCCGATATCGTCAAAGTCGGTATAGGTCCAGGTAGCGTATGTACCACGCGCATACAAACAGGGGTGGGATTTCCGCAACTATCGGCTGTCATCGAATGCGCTGATTCGGCGCATGGATTAGGTGGCCATATCATTGCCGATGGCGGGTGTACCTGCCCTGGCGATTTATCAAAGGCTTTTGCCGCCGGTGCCGACTTTGTCATGCTCGGTGGCATGTTAGCCGGACACGACGAAGGGGGTGGTGAGGTTCTTACCCGATATATTAAAACCGGGGAAGTGAATCGAACTACCAAAGGCTGGGAAGATATCATCGAAGAACGAAAATTTATGCAGTTTTACGGCATGAGTTCGGAAGCGGCGAATGAAAAACACTTTGGCGGCCTAAAAGAATATCGATCATCCGAAGGCCGGGAAATACTGGTGCCTTACCGTGGGGAAATCGCCAAAACTATTCAGAACTTACTCGGTGGAATCCGTAGCACCTGCACCTATGCTGGTGCAAAAAAGCTCAAATGGCTAAGCAAATGTACTACATTTGTCAAAACCGGGCAGCAGTTCAATTCGATATTTACTGGAAAATAATATCAGTTTGTCCTCCTGGTTCGCGATAGTTTCCGAGCTATCGATTACGCTTCCAGGCGTGATACTTACCAATCCATTCGAGTACTCTTTTTGGGGCATGTGCTCTTTTCCACTCACCCGCAGCAAACTTGTTAGCCTCGGATAGCGTCGGATAAATATGGATCGTACCCAATATTTTGTTCATGCCAAGACCGTGCCTCATTGCCAGTACATACTCTGCGATTAGATCACCAGCATGTTCGCCAACAATGGTTACTCCGAGAATTCTATCTTTACCCGGCACGGTTAAAACCTTGACAAAACCATGATCCTCGCCGTCGGCAATGGCCCGGTCTAAATCGTCTATTCCATACCGGGTTACCTCGTAACTTATATTCTGTTCGATTGCCTCGGCTTCATTAAGCCCGACGCGGGCAACCTCGGGTTCTGTAAACGTGGCCCATGGAATCACCGAATAGTCCACTTTAAAGCGCTTAAACGTACCGAATAACGAGTTGACCGAAGCAAACCAGGCCTGGTGCGCTGCGACATGGGTAAATTGATAGGGGCCAGCAACGTCCCCACAGGCGTATATCGTAGGAATATTGCTCTGTAAATATTCATTCACCTTGATGGTGCCATTCGGGTTCAATTCCACACCGAGGTCCTCCAGACCAAAATTTGCGGTGTTCGGAGCCCTGCCAACTGCGACGATAAGTGTATCGAACTCGATTTTATGGTCTTCTCCTGCGTGCTCGGTGATG
Source organism: uncultured Gammaproteobacteria bacterium (assembly GCA_964544945.1). GTDB lineage: Bacteria > Pseudomonadota > Gammaproteobacteria. The sequence continues at coordinate 1,869 of CAZJEJ010000190.1, forward strand.
AGAAAATTTCTATTATCTTCCTGCAAAACCTGTTTCGCCTTGTGATTGACCAGAACATTAACACCTTCATCGGTGAATTTTTTCTGCACCAGTACGGATACTTCGGGGTCTTCACGCAATAGTATTCTCGGCAGCATCTCAACCTGGGTAACCGAGATATCCAGTCGGCCAAAGGCCTGGGTTAACTCAGACCCGATAGGCCCTCCGCCCAGGACAACCAGTTTTTCTGGTTTCTCACGTAGCTCCCACAAGTTATCCGAGGTGTAGTAGTCAACCTGTTCGATACCCTCAATTGGTGGTACGAATGGTCTCGCGCCGGTGGCCACAATAATATTTCTGGCACTAATGCTCCTGCCGTTAACCTCCACCTCCCAGGGTGAAACTATCTTTGCCTCGCCTTCGATAACATCGACGCCGAGTCCGGTATAGCGCTCAACCGAATCGTGCGGTTCAATTTTTTCGATCACCCTGGCCACTCTTTGCATCACCTCGGCAAACTCGAAGTCCGCATCAGCCCGCTTAATCCCAAATTCCGCGCTACGCCTGATATGCGACATGAATTTGGCTGAACGTATAATCGCCTTGGAAGGAACGCATCCGGTATTCAGGCAATCGCCGCCCATCTTGTGTTTTTCGATCAATGTTACCCTGGCCTTTACCGCGGCGGCGATATAGGATGATACGAGGCCCGCGGAACCAGCGCCTATGACAATTAAGTTGGTATCGAACCGCACAGGTTTTTTGAAACCCCGAAGAGCTTTTAGATTACTCGCTATCCCAACAATTTTCTTTCCGATAAAAGGCAACATAGCCAGTAATACAAAAGAGGAAATTATTTCAGCACTGAATATTCCAGAGGCAGATTCGATATGGGCGAGCTGGGTACCTGCGTTCACGTACACCATGGTACCGGCCAACATTCCAACCTGACTCGCCCAGTAGTAAGTCCATAACCTGATCGAACTGAGTCCCATGACAAGGTTGATCACAAAAAATGGGAATGCGGGGACCAGTCGCAATGCAAACAGGTAAAATGCACCGTCTTTTTCGATGCCATCGTTAATCGATTTTAACGATCCGCCAAATCGAGATTGCACCATATCTCTAAACAGGTAACGCGATACCAGGAAAGCAAAGGAAGCACCGATGGTACTCGCAAACGACACCAGGATTAATGCAGTAACAAACCCAAATACCGTGCCCGCTACCAGGGTGAGAATCGTGGCGCCAGGCAACGAAACACCAGTCACGATAATGTAGATCAGGAAAAAAGATGCCAGCGCAAATAATCGATTTTCGGCATAAAAGGTTTCAATCTCGCCTTGCTGGGCCTTGATATACTGGAGCGTCAGATAATTATCCAGGTCGAGGGTAATAAATACCACCACGATAAGTGCCATCAATCCCACCAGGGCAAGTTTTTTCATCTATAGTGTCTCGTGTAGATACAAAAGTGACAAGGGGTCAGGTCTTGAATATTGAATTGTCACAGGCTCTTATAATCTTGCTTACCGATGAATAGTGCAGACCTATGGTATCAGCTATCGCCTT
>CAZJEJ010000191.1:0-3416 GCA_964544945.1 uncultured Gammaproteobacteria bacterium
CCCACTTCAGATAACCAGATTCCTCCGAGTACCAGGCCGAGAGCCGCTGCTTGAAATAACTCAAACGATTCCTTTAGATAAAAAACAGCCATGATGGACGCAAATACTGGCACCAGGTTAACGAATACGCCAGCGCGACCGGGTCCGATCAGGCCGACGCTCTGAATGAAAAATATCTGTGCGATTAAGGATGGTAACAAAGTCACCAGCGCTACCACAACCCAGCCGGTAGTCGTGGGTGCGATAAAATCACCCGCTATTATCTCGATCAAAAGAAAAGGTAGCGATACTAAAAAAGCGACACAGGCGAGCAAGGTAAACAATCCGAGAGCAGAGACTTTAGGACGGCGGCTCAGGCCGAGCGAGTAGCCAGCGTATAAAAAACAGGCCAGCAGCATTAACAGGTCACCATGGTTTATCGAGAGTTCGAGAAGACTCGTTAAATTACCGCCGGATGCCACGATGACAACACCCATGAGGGTAACCCCAACCCCGAAAGCCTGTACCTTTGTTACTCGATGCTTAAATACCAGGTAACCTCCGATTAGCACAAAAACGGGGATTGAGCCTTGCAGAATCCCGATATTGATTGCCGAGGTCGTGTATGCAGCAGTATAAAACAGCGCATTAAATGTCGTATAGCCGGCACCTCCCATCAAACCGACGTAGACCAGGTGATGACGTAGAACTGGCCAGTCCTTGATCAGGTATTTACGTGCGAACAGTAGTAGTAGTATCAATACGCCTAGCCATCGAAGGGTCACTAGTAGCATGGGTGAGATTTCACCAACCGCTACTTTGCCGAAAATCGCATTTCCTGCCCAGAATAAGGTTGTTACCGTTAATAGCAGATAGGCCCGCGAACTGTGATTCTCATCCTGGCTTATAGCGGGGTGTGTCACGGTTTTTTCCTCCGAGTGTGGAGGATTTCACGGTGCAGGGTATAGAGTCCACTGAGCACAATTATCGCAATGCCGATAAAACTCTGGAGATCGGGTATTTCGCCCCATATAAAATAGGCGAAGATACCGCCGATGACGATACTCAAATATTTAAGCGGCGCGACAATCGCAATTTTGGCGTGACGATAACTGACTGTCATTATGTACTGCGCAACACCGCCGAATAGCCCTACAGCGATCAGAAATATCCAGTCGCCAGGTCGTGGGGGTTGCCAGCCGAGTACGACAATACCGATCGCGCTGACTACTATACCCATCAGGGTGAAATAAAAAGTAATGCAAACCGGGTCGTCTCTGGTACTGAGGTGTCGAATGATAGTGGTGGTGAATCCTATTAACACGGCCGCGATCAACATGAATAAGCTGCCACTCGCAATCATACCTTCACCCGGCCTGACCACGATTAGCATTCCGATAAATCCAGCCACCACCGCGGACCATCGGTGGATTCCGACTGACTCTCGAAGTAGTAATACCGACAATGCGGTCATAATCAACGGGGTCGCCTGCAATATCGAAATAGCGTCTGCCAGGCGCATGAGTGAAAAAGCGTAAAACGCAAAGCCCATGGCAGAAATGCCCAGCAGGCTACGTAATAGGTGCAGGGCTGGTTGTTGAGTTCTTAATATTGAAATGCCACCACGGGCGTAAATAATCATCGAGACAGGGATCATAGCCACCGCTGAGCGAAAAAACATGATCTGCTGCGTCGGGTAGTTGCCGCCCAGCCACTTGACGGTGGTATCCATAATCGAAAATAGAAATATGCTTAGCAGCATCGTGCTAATGCCGAGCAGCGGACTATCGAATTGCTGGCGCAAGGTTTGGGTATTATCAGGCATATTTATAGAGATTCTGGATCACACAAAATTCGACCGCGCGGAGTATCGCACGAGGATGGCTTTTCGGCTACGGAAGATAACATCCGTGGCTTTTCAGGGGACGACAAACGAAAAGCGCTATTTTCGGTTGTCACACAAAATCTATGCTGCATAATCGCCTTCTTTGCCCTCGTCGGAGATACCGTGAAGTTCAGCGTCGAAGAATTTCGAAACTGGGAAAATAAAATTATTACCCTGCTCGGTATGTCCGGAGTTGGAAAATCGTATTTAGCGAGCAAACTAAGGGGTCATAACTGGTTTCACTATTCGAGTGATTATCGAATCGGTACACGCTACATCGACGAGCATATACTCGATATGGTCAAGTGGGAGGCAATGCGAATTCCTTTTTTAAAGGAACTGTTACGCACCGACTGGATTTACTTCCGCAATAATATCAGGGTAAATGACCTCGGGCCGGTACTTAGCTTTGTCGGTAAGCTCGGAAACCCAGAGCTGGGTGGCGTCGAACTCGGGGACTTTATCCGTCGCCAGGCAATTTACCGCCAGGCAGAAATTGACGCCATGCTCGAAGTACCGAAATTTATCCATAAAGCCCAGGAAGTCTACAATTACCCGCATTTTGTCAATGATGTCGGGGGTAGTGTGTGTGAACTGGATCAGCCAGGCGTGATCGAATCCCTGGTTGAGTGTTCGCTGGTCCTGTATATCAAGGTCACGAATCAGGATCAGGAAAATACCTTGATAGAGCGAGCACAAAGTTCACCTAAACCGATGTATTACCATCCCGAGTTTTTGCAGGAACAACTGGAATTATATTTACAGCAGCAAGGAATCGAGTACGCGGCGCAAATTGACCCGGATGAGTTTGCCCGATGGATATTCCCCCGTCTATTTCACTCTCGCATACCCCGTTATGATGCTATCGCCGAACCCCACGGTTACACGGTCACTTCGGAGGAAGTAGCACAAGTTAACGATGAAGAAGATTTTTTGCAGCTGCTGGAGCTCGCAATCGGGAGACAAAACTGATGCCACTGGTCGCGCATAACCAACTACCCACATTTGATAAACTGACAGCCGAAGGCATGCGGGTTCTCGAACTGGATACAGCAAAAAAACAGGATATTCGTGAGTTACATATCGGATTGCTCAATATGATGCCTGACGCGGCACTTGGGGCGACCGAAAGACAATTCCTCCGGCTCGTTGGCGAGAGTAATCCGATTGCGCAGTTTTTTGTACACCCGTTTACACTGGACGAACTGGGGCGAAGTGACAAGGCCCGTGCTTATGTTAAAGAGCATTACAAAACCTTCGATCAGGTGCGCGACAATGGTCTGGACGCGCTTATCATCACCGGCGCCAACGTAACTCATTCAGAGCTTTCCAGTGAGCCGTTCTGGAAACCCTTAATCGAAGTTGCCGACTGGGCTCACGAGGCAGTGCCTTCGACCTTGTGCTCCTGTCTCGCAACCCATGCAATACTGGAATTTCGATACGGGCAGAAACGAGTGAAACAGTCGCGTAAGAAATGGGGGGTATTCGAACACACGGTAGTCGATCGGGAGCATCCGCTGGTATCGAGTGTCAATACTCGCTTCGACGTTCC
>CAZJEJ010000192.1:0-3386 GCA_964544945.1 uncultured Gammaproteobacteria bacterium
ATACACCCCCGGAATCAACAATACCCAGCTTATCAGGGGCATGAAAAACTGCCCGCTACCGACCATGACAGGGGCCAGACCATCGAGGGCGGCAATAATGCTGGCGCTGATCACGAAGCTACTACCGACTATGGCGCGAATACTGCGTAGATTGGCCTGGCGTATTTCCTGTTTTAATGACTCGATTTGTTTAGCATTGTATTCGCCCCGCGACTCGTCGTTGGCGATTTTTTGCAGGGCCTTGAACGCAAGTTCTGGTAAATCAGAAAGGTTTTCGGCGAGATATGGCAGGTTTTGTTTCAGACCTTTCGCTAGCGCGCGAACGCCTCGTTGCTCACTCAACCAGCGTTCGAGAAATGGTTTTGCAGTGTCCCAGAGGTCGAGCTGCGGGTAGAGGCGACGCCCCAGGCCTTCGATATGGAGTAAGGTCTTTTCCAGCAATAATAGCTGCGGCTGAATTTCCATATTAAAGCGGCGTGCGGTTTGAAACAGGCGCAGTAATAAATGGCCAAAGGAAATTTCAGCCAGTGGACGTTGGAACATGGGTTCGCACACGGCACGAATAGCGGCCTCGAATTCATCGATACGGGTATCGTGATCAACCCATCCGGAATCGACGTGTAATTCGGCTACGCGGCGGTAGTCGCGGTTGAAAAACGCAGCGAAGTTTTCGGCCAGGTAGCGTTGATCCATGGTTGACAGCGAGCCCATAATTCCAAAGTCTATGGAGATGTATTTCGGGTCGTCGGGATTGTCGCGCGAGACGAAAATATTGCCAGGGTGCATGTCGGCGTGAAAATAGTTGTTTTTGTATACCTGGGTGAAAAATACCTCGACACCCTTGCGCGATAGTACCTCGAGATTAATATTGTGCGCCTTGAGCTGTTCGATGTCCGAGACAGGGATGCCTTCGATACGCTCGATCACCATCACCCTGGAACGGCAGAAATCCCAGTAAACTTTGGGCACGTAGAGATCATTCGAACCCTCGAAATGGCGCCGTAATTCATTTGCATTGGCGGCTTCACGGATCAGGTCTAGCTCGTTGAGTATGGTTTTTTCAAATTCGTGCACGATTTGCAGTGGCTTGACGCGCTTCGCCTCATCCCAGTATCGATCTGCCATTCGCGCCAGCATGGTCAATACTTCGATGTCTCGTATGATTGCTTCCTCGATATTGGGCCGTACAATTTTGACCACTACGTCTTCGCCGGTTTTTAATTGTGCCTGGTAAATCTGCGCGATAGAAGCCGATGCCATGAGGTTATCGTCGAAAGATTCAAACGCCTGATCGATGGGCATACCCAGTTGTTGCTCGACGATGGCACGAGCCTGTTCTAGCGGGAATGGGGGAACTTGATCGAGCAATTTTTCCAGCTCGTTAACAATCTCATCGGTTAGCAAATCGCGCCGCGTCGATAGCATTTGCCCAAACTTGATAAAAATTGGCCCGAGAGATTCGATGCACAACCGTAGTCGTTCGGCCTGGGTCAGGGTAGAGCTGCGAAACCAGTTAAATGGGTTGATTAAAACAATCAACCGCAGCGGGCGAAAAAAATGCATCGACAGAATGATTTCATCGAGCCCATAACGGGCCATGGTGAAATTGATGACGATTAGTCTATAAAGGGTACGCATGGTTACCTGGGGCTGGATGCGGCTTTCAACATACGGCGTAGACGCGCTTCGGCGCGGTCCACATCGCGCTTTAATTCGGTGACGTGCTGCTGAAAGCGTTCGAATTCGACCTGTGCCGGACTTATATGTGCTTCTTCTGTTAAGAATTCGCTGCTGGTTTGTAGGAACGACTCTGTACTTTGGCGTAGCCAGCTGCCCAGTTCGCGCGCCCGTTGGTGAATCTGGTAAGCCAGCACATCGCCAGTATAGCCCGATAGCACTTCTTCCCAGTCTATCTCCAGTTCGGTGAAGATTTTCTGCACCTGTTGGGCAACAGCGGCATCGCCGTTGATGCGCACGCGCTCCTGGATCGAAGTACTGATTTTGTCTTCCTGCTGCGCCAGGTTAAGCAACGCAAACAGGCGTCCGGAGATAGTCGCCTCAACCGGCCTGGCGGGTTCGGTCTGGCTCAACCTGATACCCCAGCTACCGGGATGACAATACAGCTTGAAATCCAGATCGGTGAAGTGAATTGCAACACAGTGTCCTTCGAGTGTGCGGCAACGCTCCAGCACCTGTTGGTCGAACGACAACAGGCGGTTACCACCGATTTCGGCTACCGCGAGCAGGGTATTGGGGAGCGTATCGAGCATGGTTAACTGTAGAGATTAAATCGACCGGGAAGAGAAACGGTGCGAATGCCTGGAGCACATGTCATCGGCTCAGTACTTGAAGGCACGGTGCAAAGCAACGATTCCACCACTCATATTGTATACGTCTACCTCGTCGAAACCAGCGTCTTCCAGCATGATGCGTTTTAGCTCTTCCTGGTCGGGGTGCATGCGAATCGATTCTGCCAGGTATTGGTAACTGGCTCGATCCCCGGTGATCCACTCACCCAGTTGAGGCAGTATCCTGAACGAATAAAAATCGTAGGCTTTCTCCAACGGATCATACAGTGGTTTGGAAAATTCCAGCACGCAAACCCGTCCGCCAGGTTTTAACACTCGGCGCATGGAAGCGAGGGCACCTGTCTTATCGGTAACATTGCGCAGGCCGAATGCAATCGTAATACAGTCGAAGGAATTATCCGCAAAGGGTAGTGTTTCAGCATTACACTGAACGGTCTCGATTCGATTTAACATTCCTTTATCGATCATGCGATCACGCCCCTGTTGTAGCATCGCAGCATTGATATCGGCCAGATAAATCTGTCCCGTGTCCCCGACCAGTTCAGCCTGTTTTAATGCCAGGTCGCCAGTGCCGCCTGCGAGATCGAGAACCACATGGCCGGGTCTGAGTCCACACAACTCGAGGGTAAACTTCTTCCATAAATGGTGAATGCCAAACGACATCACATCGTTCATCAAGTCGTACTTGCTGGCTACCGAGTCAAATACGGACGCGACGCGGTTCTGTTTTTCAGATAAGGGCACTTCGTCGAAGCCGAAATGGGTGGTGGACTCTTTTTGCACAGACTTTACTTATGGATTAGGGGCGAACCATACCATAGCAGATGTCTGGCATTGGGTCAGCAGGGAGTTACTTTAATCGGCCTGCTCAGATTTGTGCTCGTAGCCGGCTTCTTTCAGGCGTTCGAGATAGGTAGTCCATTTTAGTTCGTAATTCTCACCCAGCTGGTAAAGATACTCCCAGCTATAAATTCCGGTGTCGTGATTATCGTCGAATATCAGGCACAACGCGTAGTGCCCGACCGGCTCGATGCGGGCAATATTCACGTCTTCCTTACCGATTTGCAGCACTTCCTG
>CAZJEJ010000193.1:0-3382 GCA_964544945.1 uncultured Gammaproteobacteria bacterium
GTGGAGTATACGGGTCGAATTTCGTCTGCATCCTCAGCCGCAGGTTATATGGGTCTGCACCTGGAACAGGAAGCCCGGTTGGTGACCGATGCATTTGAGCTATGATTGCGCTCAGGATCGATTGTTTAATGGACTCCGGTCCCTTATGCAACAATATAGTAGAACCACACCAAATAGAAAATATTAGAATATCACCAGGAGCAGATCATGCAGGTTGAATTAAAAGTCCCCGTTTTACCGGAATCGGTTACCGAAGGAACACTGGGTGACTGGCACAGGAGTATTGGCGATGCGGTTGCGGCAGACGAAATTATTGTCGATCTGGAAACCGACAAGGTTGTGCTCGAAATTGTGGCAACGTCAGCAGGCGTGATCGAATCGATTGCCTTTGAGACCGGTGACACGGTAAAAAGTGGAGAAGTGCTCGGCGTTATCAACACAGATGGACCTGCCACCAAAGAGGCAATCGGGCCAAAAACCGAACAGGTGTCGTCAAATAAAGCCAGCCCAGCGGTCAGAAGAATGATCATTGAAAATGACCTCTCGGTGGACGAGATTAAACCCAGTGGAAGAAAAGGAGCTGTTTTGAAAGAGGATGTCGAAAAATATATACAGTCAAGATCTGCTACACAAACCGAGAGTAAGAAAGACGATGCCGGAGTACCGCCAGTGGCGGTGTCTGCCGAGATGCATACCGCTGGACGAAACGATCGGCGTGTACCGATGAGTCGATTACGGGCCAGGGTTGCGGAACGCTTGAAGCAGGCGCAAAACACCGCTGCGATGCTAACAACTTTTAATGAAGTGAATTTAAAACCGATGATGGATGCGCGAGCCAGTTACAAGGATGCTTTCGAAAAGATGCACGGCGTAAAACTTGGAATGATGTCTTATTTCACACGGGCTGCGGTAGAGTCGCTGAAGCGATACCCGGTAGTAAATGCCTCAATCGACGGTAACGAAATCGTTTATCATGACTATTTCGATATTGGTATCGCAGTGAGTTCCGACCGGGGCCTGGTGGTACCGATATTACGCGATGCCGATCAGTTGAGTTATGCCGATATCGAAAGAGAAATTCGTTCCCTGAGCGAACGTGCGCGAGACGGTAAACTCGGTATCGAAGATCTTACCGGAGGCACTTTTACTATTACCAATGGCGGTGTATTTGGATCGATGCTATCCACACCAATTCTTAATCCGCCGCAAAGCGCGATACTGGGAATGCATACGATCAAGCAACGCCCTGTTGTAATAGACGGTGAAATTGTAGTTAGACCAGTGATGTATCTCGCATTGACATACGACCATCGAATCATCGATGGCAAGGACGCGGTACAGTTTCTGGTGACGATTAAAAACGTACTGGAAGATCCATCCAGGCTGTTATTAGGTATCTAGTTCAATGGCAGGGATTAAGAGTTCAAAGTGTGGAGAACGCTAGGCTGAATTCGCTTTAAACCTGGTGACTGAGCCTTAATTAAAGATTTTTGACCAGATTCCAGTTCCTTGTCGAGTGTCGCCCCATCGATTTCACTGACCCTCTTACCTTTCTGGTCAACAAAAATAAACAGACTGTAATCGTCTGCCTTCCAGGCCAGTTTTGCCGTAATCGTCTTAGTTCCCTTTTTGCACTCTATCCATTCGCCTACCTGCATTTTTTCAGCTTTTGACGATACGCTCTTTTTGATGGTTTTCGTGGTGGATTTCGATTTTTTAGGCGCTGGCCTGCTACCTGTCTTTTGCTTCTGATCGGTTTCCATCATCGAAAAGAAAGTATCAATATCGTGAATGAGTTCCTGCTGGGCTGGCTCCTCGACACTACCCGATACTTGCAAACTTTCCAGAATACGTTTTTTTGCAGTCACTGATTTTTGATTCTGCGTCGCATGCCCAATATTTAAATTTGTTTTCTCGAGAACATCATCGTGCTCCGAGCTTAAATTTTCCAGCAGTAATTCTTGCTCCCTGGCGGTAAATTTAAGGTTTTTCATTACCTCTTTTATAGACCTGGCTATTTGAGGCAGCGTAGCCAGGAGTTTTGTTTGTTCTTTTTTTGTTGTCTTTGGTATAAGTGCCCAGGCGTGAGTTTTTACAATAGCCACGACCTTTTGCCAGGCCGATGAGTTGAATCCATGCGTCAGGGCAATCTCTAGCATCAGCGGCGACCATACATCTTCGAAAACTTGTAGTGATTTATTCTGAGCTTTTAAAGGGTTGGTAATACCCTCTAGTATCGATTCGACAAGATGATTTATTTTCGTCGGATCTTCGGGCTCATCTTCCTGCTGATGTCGATCATCTTCTTTATTTGCCGCTTCAATTTGAGATTTATACTGGGAAAGTAGTCCCTGATAACTTTCACTGTTAACAATCTGGAAACTGGTGATTTTATCAATTCCGTCTTTTAGTACATCATGCCCTGAGAACTGAGCTTTACCGGTAGTAGATAATTCAACCTCAGATATCACCACCGTGTTGAGCAAACGCCGTGCAGGGTGACTGGAACGATTCAGAAAACCTTTTTCGTGTATGGCGGAAATAAAAAAATATACCTGCAACCTGGCCAGCTGGGCTTTTATATCAGATGGCAAATCTTCATCATTAAAGATTATCTTGAATTGTAGACCGAGCTGTTCAAGCGGTTGCTCGAAGTTCGAATATTCCTGCTTAAGCAGCTCCTCCTTTAGTTCTGGAAACAGATTTCGATACTTCTTTGTTGTATCGCGTGATTGTTCCTTGAATCTCTGCAATAAAAAAATCAATTTTAAGTCATCCGAAACGGGCATGGAATTTGGCGGCATTGACTCGCTCAAATTGGTGCAGTTACGGAGAGAAAATCGTGCAGGCTTTAGTCGGGGCAAGATACTGTGATCGAGTAACGTACGCTCCATCTTGCGATAAATCGGGCCTAGATTGGCAAGCGTGGTACTTGCAAATAAACGGTAAAGGGCCAAATTAAATTTTGTATCCAGGTTCAGGCTATCAATAGAATTTTGAAAGGACTCACACAGATGCTTTACATGCATCGGATTTTCGTCAATTTCAGCACGAGTGCGACCCAGGCAATACTGCAAGCGCTGAATCAGGGTCTTGTAAAAAGCCCCGTAAAGCTGATTATAATCGCCGATAATTGTTTCCAGCTCCTCAACTTCAGTAGCAGAATTTATTCCGACCAGCCCGAGTACTTTCCAGTCGGTGGAGTCATTTTCGTGTAGCCGCGTTTTTCGTATTGACCTGAAATCGGAAAAATCCTTTTCTAGTTGGAACGCGAAGGAAGACCTGATAATTCGTTTCTTGTCAGCTAATTGATGGCTGAGGCGAGTTGATTCGGAATTAGTTAGTTTCCACCCGGTAAATGACCCCGCAGTTTTAATCATGT
>CAZJEJ010000194.1:0-3366 GCA_964544945.1 uncultured Gammaproteobacteria bacterium
ATAAAAAATAAAGCGCCGACCCGCTTGTGACGGACAGCCCTCGCGAGTTCCTGATCCAGCGAGGCCAGGAACAGGCGGCGGTTAGGCAGTTTGGTGAGTTCATCGTACAAAGCCTGGCTACGAATTCTTTCTTCCGCAATGTCACGTTCATGCGCACTGACTAGCGACTCAATGAACGTGTCGTGTAATTCTTTCGAGGAATACAGAATTCTGGCGGCAAACAATATCATCATGATCGCCATCGCAGCACTGATTTGATTGTTGATTAATATTACCTGGACCAGCACTGGTGTGACCGCGAGCAGGATAAATGCCTGGGCCGCACGCAGAATAACCGATAGCGTCGCAATAGCGCCTGCACCCATGCCACCTATCACGAACAGCAGAAACACCTGGTGCGCTATACTCTGGTCGGCGAATAACCATATCCCCGCAGCTCCCCAGGTCGCTCCAGACAGTGCGCTGGTGACGAGTGCCAGCTGGTACCAGATAGCGTCGATTTCGTCGCGGTTGCTCGTTTTTCTAAATTGCCGGTAAAGAAACCAACGAAACAATGAAAGACTATTGGTGGCCAGAAACCATGCGACGATGTTGGTGTGATCGATTTCCTGCCACAGAATTGCAGAAAGAATGGTGCTATTGATCAGGATAGTGACCAATGATGCGGGAATAGCCGAATAAATGGTACGAACCTGAGCGGACTTCATATCCGTAAGTCTCATCTCTTTCGAGGAGGATTCCCGCAGCGACTGGTTCATGTTAAATCAAGGTGCCTACAATGCTGGTCGCGCTGGAGTATGACATATTAAAGGATGGTACACGATGCGAAGATCGGAAGTAAAATTTCCCTAATGCCCCAATAATAAAATTACTGTCGCAAGTAACTACTAACGACAATCCGTAGCCTGAATGACTAGCGAAAAGACAATTAATGGCGCAAGGCTGCGATTACTTCAGGGGTTTCTACTCGAACGCCTCGCCAGATAAAAAAAGACTCGGCTGCCTGTTCCACCAGCATGCCAAGACCATCGATCGCACGCGATGCGCCGCAACGCTGGGCCCAGTTAACAAAAGCGGTCAGCGAATGGATGTTGTACATCAAATCGTAACAGACCGAATTGATTCCCAGAATGTCTTCGGGGATTGGCGGTACTTCGTTATCAAGGCTTGCGGCGGTTGCGTTAATGATCAGGTCGTATTTATCCACGCCCAGATCACCGAAGCTGCAGGCCTGCATATTGCCACTATTAGGGAATTCTTCAGCCAGCACTTCGGCTTTTTCCAGGGTGCGGTTGGCAATAGTTATGTTCTCAGGTTGCAACGCTAAAAGCGGGGCAAGTACACCACGTACCGCACCGCCTGCACCCAGAATGAGAATTTTTCTATGCTTGATTAGTACGTGATGATTATCGAGTAAATCCCGGGTGAGACCTACACCATCGGTATTATCTCCTTCGATATTTCCGTCCTCCGTGAAAACCAGGGTATTAACAGCACCAGCATCGTCGGCTCGAGGACTCCTCTGGTCGCATATTTCCCAGGCCTGGCGTTTAAACGGTACGGTAACATTGACGCCCTTCAGCCCCTGTTGTTGCAATTCCCAAAGTTGTAACTCGAAATCGCCTGTTGCGATCTCGATGGCACTATAGTCGACTAACTGCTGGGTCTGCTGTGCAAAGGCACGGTGTATTTGCGGTGACAGGCTGTGGGTGACTGGATTGCCTACTACAGCGTATCGATCTGCGCCGACAGTTTGCATTTCCATTTGCTATTCCTGCAACCATCTCGACGCGGCGATCGCGTAGTAGGTTAAAATGGCATTCGCACCGGCGCGTTTTATCGATAAAAGAGCTTCCAGTACGCAGGCTCTTTCGTCGATCCAGCCCTGTTGCGCGGCAGCTTTCAACATTGCATACTCCCCGCTGACTTGATAAACAAAGGTAGGGAACTGCAATTCCTGACTCACGCGTTGCACGATATCGAGGTAAGGCATGCCCGGTTTTATCATCACCATATCTGCGCCCTCGTCTATATCCAGCGCCACTTCGTGCAAGGCTTCATTGCTATTGGCGGGATCCATCTGGTACGAATACTTATTGCCGCTGCCGAGGTTACCGGCCGAGCCTACCGCGTCTCGAAATGGGCCGTAAAAACTTGACGCATACTTCGCCGCGTAGGCCAGAATACGGGTATTGTGGTAACCGCTATTTTCAAGTGCCTGGCGAATAGCGCCAATGCGACCATCCATCATATCAGAGGGTGCTACCACGTCGGCACCGGCTTCGGCATGCGACAGCGCCTGCTTTACTAGTGCTGCGACAGTTTCGTCATTGGTAACGTAGTTCTGAGCGTCCAGCAAACCATCCTGACCGTGACTGGTGTAAGGGTCCAGGGCAACATCGGTGATGATACCGAGATCAGGTAGCGACTTCTTTAGTGCCCGTACTGCTCGTTGCACCAGGCCTTTTGGATTCCAGGACTCGGAAGCATCCTCGCTCTTGGCAGACGCGGGAGTGATTGGAAACAGGGCAATTGCAGGGATGCCCAGATCTTGTACCTGTTTAGCTTCTTCAAGCAACCAGTCGATACTAAGTCGGTCGATACCTGGCATCGAAGCGACAGCTTCGCGCTGTCGTTCACCGTCGAGTATAAATACCGGATAAATAAAATCGTCTGCGCTTAGTCTGTTTTCGCGCATGAGCCGACGAGAAAAATCATCTCTGCGCATACGGCGTTTTCGAATTATGGGGTAGTGCACTTATTTACCTCTCGACAGGGACTTTATGACTATAGGGCAATCGATCAAACAATTTAACAGGAATTGCCCTGATTTTATGTGAATGACCTCTACTTTCTATAAAGGATACCCTGTAAAAAACCGGTCTTCCATAATTTCACCCGGATACCTGGAATTATAGTGGGCAAAAAAAAGGGTGCGTGAAAGCACCCTTTTATGAAAATCACATTAAGCTTACTTGCCGTAGCGTTGACGGAACTTGTCGACCTGTTTGGCGGTTTGCAGGATGTGCTGCTTACCGGTGTAAAAAGGATGTGACTGGCTGGATACTTCGAGTTTCAGCAGTGGATATTCGTTACCGTCTTCCCACTTGATAGTCTCGCGCGTGGGTACAGTAGAACGTGTCAGTATTGCGAACTCAGAAGAGATATCCTGAAATACGACGTTTCTGTACTCGGGGTGAATTTCCTGTTTCATGATGTAGCCGGGGCGTCAAGGTCTTAAGGGGCGCGAATTTTGACGCTTTATACCAGAAAGTGCAAGTGTTTTTTAGCCGGTGGGACGGGTTGATCACGACTCCTTCGTTCTCTGGTTTAGTCGTGAAATAAAATCCCTGGATATACCTTCAC
>CAZJEJ010000195.1:0-3363 GCA_964544945.1 uncultured Gammaproteobacteria bacterium
GAAGTGCCTTTGCTCAAAATTGCCAGTTGATCTCGGGTCACGCTGACGGCTTTTCCCTCTTCCGATTCCAGCGCGACCGAGCCTTCGATCACATAGACAAAAGCATTGTGATGCGCTGGTACGATCTCCGAAAATGACGTGTTCGCATCAAGGCTGATATCCAGATACAGGGGCTCGGTCAATGGTTGCGAGACGGGTCCCGTCGTTCCTCGCGATGTTTCGCCGGTTATTACCCTGATGCTGGTGCCGGGTCGTGATTCGATTGGAATCTTGCTGGCATCGTGTTCCTGGTAAGCAGGTTGCGTCATTTTGTGCGAGGCAGGCAGGTTGACCCAAAGCTGGAATCCTTCGAGCCTGCCGTTTTCCTGCTCGGGCATTTCCGAGTGAACGATACCCCTGCCGGCGGTCATCCACTGGATACCACCGGGTTCGATCACGCCTTCGTTACCGGCGCTATCCCTGTGGCGCATGCGACCGTCTAACAGGTAGGTGACGGTTTCAAAACCACGATGTGGATGCGGTGGAAAGCCGGCTATATAGTCATCGGGGTTATCCGATCGAAACGCATCCAGCAGCAGGAAAGGGTCAAGATCCATTAATGTCGGTTGGCCGATAACCCTTGTCAGCTTGACGCCAGCGCCATCGGTTGCGGGCATGCCAGTAACCAGGCTGCGAAGCTTTCGTGAAGTACTTGTGGCGTTATCATTCATGTTGATCTCCTTTATGCCGCAGTATTCACTGCGTAGCTCTGCGCCATTTGATCCAAAGCGTTTTGATAGGAAGCATCTGCATCAACGCTCATCTGGTCTGCCGCAAAAATATTAATATCTTCGATGCCAATGAATCGAAATACCTGCTTCAGATAATTGCTGGCGAAATCTGCTGGGCTTTGCAGGGGAACACCACCGGTTGTGATGATAATATCGACGCGCTTGTTTTTGAGCAGACCAACCGGGCCGTCGGTGCTATATTGAAAGGTGACACCGGCTCGACAAATCATATCTATCCAGGCCTTCAAAGTTGCCGGGATACTGAAGTTATACATTGGTGTGGTCAAAATGATGTGGTCGGCATGCCTGAGTTCATCGATTAACCGATCAGAAAACTCCAGGCGGTTTCTTTGCATTTCGGAGCGTTCTTCGGGTGGAGTGAAATTGGCGCCAACCCAGACCTCGTCGATGAAGGAAATATCTTCATTGAGGTCGCGCTGCTGCACTTGCATGCCAGGAAAGATTGCCTCCATCCTGGAAATCAGCGCATCGCCCAGCTTTTTGCTATTCGATGTATTTACGCTCGCGCTCGCGTCAACCCGAAGCACACGTGTTTTAAGATTCATATCAGTAAACTCACTCGTTAATTTTTAGAATTCAATGCCCACTGGCCTGGGCCATGGACAAAAAGCAACAGAAAAGCGCCCGTAATCGCGAGATTTTTCATAAATATAATCATTTGCATTTGCTGGCTAAAATCGGTGTGGAAGATGATTGCTGTCAGGAAAGTAAAACCGGCAAGTAAAAAAGCCGCGATTTTGGTTTGATATCCGATCAGTACGGCCAGGCCGCCGATTAATTCAACGCCAATGACGAGTGGCAGTAGCCATCCCGGTACACCCATCGATTCCATGTAACCCTGGGTTCCTGCGTATCCACCGATTTTGCCATACCCCGCTGTAATAAACATGAGCGAAATCAGAACGCGACTAGTCAGTATCACTACGTTATTAATCATTTCTTTATTCATATTGCTTGTCTCCTGGTTAATGACAGGGGTATTATTATTGTTTACTAAAACGGGATAAAGGCTAGTATTAGCAAAATACTGTTTCTAAATATGGAACAATATGAATAAATTTGAGGAACTCGAATCTTTTGTGGCCGTGGTTGACAATCATAGTTTTAGTGTTGCCGGTGAAAAAATGGGCATCGCTAAATCTGTCCTTAGCCGCCGCATCAGCGAACTGGAAAAACGTCTGGGTGTACAGTTGTTGCAACGCACCACGCGAAAACTTTCACTCACCGACAGTGGCAGACATTTTTATCAGCGTTCGGTTGGACTTCTATCTGACTTGAGCGAAGCCGAGCAAATGGTCGCGGACGCGCAATGCAATTTATCGGGAAAGATAAAGCTCGCCGCGCCACTAGGGCTCGGTATAGAACACCTCTCTAAACCGATAGCAGATTTCATGAATCGTCATCCTGAAATCAAAATAGACATCAACTTAAATGACCGGCAAATCGATATGATTGAAGAAGGATTCGACCTGGCGGTCAGGGTCGGTCATTTACAGGACTCGAGCTTGATCGCGCGTAAACTGGCGAACGTGCACTTCGCGGTTTGCGCCAGCCCGGAGTACCTGGAAAAGAATGGCGAACCAGTGCATCCATCTGAGTTGTCGGCGCACCAGGTAATGCTGTACACCAATACATCAACCGGAAACCAGTGGGGATTTCAGGAAAACGGCCGTCGCGTGACTCCCAGAGTAAAGTCCCGCCTGAGCGCGAACAGTGGCGAACTGCTTGCCAGGGTTGCATGTCAGGGGCTCGCGATTACGGCGGGGCCTCTATTTTTCCTGCAGGGTCATATCGACCGTGGTGAACTGGTACCGATCCTGGGGCAGTTCAAACAGCCTGAGGTTGGTATGTACGCGGTGTACCCACCAGGAAGGCTGGTATCACGGCGAGTCAAGATGTTGAGTGATTATTTGCGCGACCACTTTCAGGACAAAAGTATCTAAGAAACATTCGTGTAAATCAAAACAACTTCGATCAATCCATCGACTCCAAAAGCAAGGAAAGATATACTGCCGCGAGCAATTTCCCGGGGTTAATTCGTGAGTATAAAATCAGATCGCTGGATTCGTCGTATGGCGGAAAACGAGGGCATGATCGAGCCTTTCGAGCCGGGCCAACTGCGTGAATCGGCCAATGGGCGGATCATTTCTTATGGCACCTCTAGCTATGGCTACGACGTACGTTGTGCGAATGAATTCAAGATCTTTACCAATATCAATTCGGCTATTGTCGATCCAAAGAATTTCGATGACGATAGCTTCGTGGATTTGTCCGCAGACGTTTGTATCATCCCGCCCAACTCGTTCGCGTTGGCGCGCACCGTCGAGTATTTTCGGATTCCACGCAGCGTGTTGACCATTTGCCTCGGCAAGTCCACCTACGCCCGCTGCGGTATCATCGTCAATGTCACGCCGCTGGAACCCGAATGGGAAGGCCATGTGACGCTGGAATTCTCAAACACAACACCCCTCCCGGCCAGGATTTACGCCAACGAAGGCGTCGCACAGATGTTGTTCTTCGAGTCTGACGAGGTATGCGAAATTTCCTACAAAGACCGGGGAGGGAAATATCA
>CAZJEJ010000196.1:0-3353 GCA_964544945.1 uncultured Gammaproteobacteria bacterium
ATCCGACGTCCCCAGGTTCGAGTCCTGGCGGGCCCACCATCTCTCTTGGAAATCATAGGTAAGTCCCTTGTAACCTCTAATGACAAGCTGTGCTGCCGATGTGAAGCGGAGCATAGTAACGCAGGTTAGAAGAAGTGCATTGTTATGCGTCATTAGCGATTTGGTTCAAATTAGCCTGATTGACACCAGACATACCGACAACCCTATTTTTTAGGCTATGGAATCATTTAAAATACCCGTAACACCATACTCAGCAGAAAAGGAAAAGATCTAATTATGAATAAACTATTATTAAGTTCTATCATTGCAGCCACGTTATCTATAACTGCTTGCAATAATAAAAGTGCAACGCCTGCACAAGCAAGCCCTGCTACGTCTGTGAAATCTGTCGCATCTGATGCAATGCAAATCACTACCGTAACTGAAGATAACTATGACATTGCAGAAACTCAGGGTATTTTTGAAAGTTATATTAAGAAAATTGCTAAAGCAACCAATACGAATGGTACCGGTATCTTCTGGCATGTTAAAACAGGTGCTGACCCAAAAGATAAAACCATTCCACGCATTAATTTTGACACGATTTATTCTTGGTCAATTATCGATTTAACAGAAGACGTTACGCTAACGATGCCAGAAACCAATGGTCGCTATCAGAGTGCATGGTTTATTGATGAAGAACACTATAATCCAATGGCGTTAAATGATGCCGGTGAATATACAATAACGAAAGAAGATGTCGGCACTCGTTATGTAATGATTGGAATACGAACACAAGCAAATACAGCTGACCCTGCTGATCTTGCTGAAGCGGGTAAATTACAGGAAAAACTGAAGCTTTCTCAGAAAGACAGAGGCGCTTATGTTCCTTCGTATAAATGGAATCATGAAGAAGTGCTTAAAATGCGTGCTCATTTTGAACAGGTTATTAAAGATAAAAATATTACTTCTGAAGTGATGTTTGGTAAAAGAGGCACAATGACTGATGAGCAACATAATGCTGGAACAGCTGGTGGCTGGGGCGGGTTTGAAAAGGCGCAAGCAGTCTATCCTCTGTATTACCCAACAAGTACTGAGCACCAGACATTAACCTTAAAAGACGTACCTGCAGGTGCTTTTTGGTCTATCACTGTTTATGACGATGGTGGATTTGCACAAACAGATACTTATAATATTAATAGTCAGTTTGCTGTAAAAAATGAAGATGGTTCCGTAACTATTAATTTTGGCGGTGATAAAAATTCCCAAAACTATATGGAAACATTTGAAGGGTGGACTATTACATTGCGTATTTATCGCCCAACAGAAGCTTATTTTAATGGTGAGTGGACTTTGCCTGAATTAATGATGGCAAAAAATTAAACATAACAATAAGTACAACACCCTCAACGGCGGCACCATGGCCGACATCCTCGTTGAGATCGACGAGTGGGTTGGTGTGATTATCAACGTGGTCGACAAACTGAGTATTGCCGAAAACACCGTTATTGTAGTGATGGGTGACAATGGTCCCTTTATGCAATATACAGGCGCCAGTGGTCAGTTTGCCGGCATGATCAAACGTCATATGGCATTTAAGAAATAATATCCGAACAGACCGGCTACTTATGCCAGGCCCTATGAAGGGATTGAGAACCTCAGGCCAGAAAGCAAGAAACTGGTTGAGATCTTTATGCTGGGGTTACCGCAGAAATAGAATACTCATTTGTACCTAACCCTGCAGAAAGGATGTATGACTTCTTTTCTGCAGGTTCTATTTAGGCCGGCTGCCATGTAAAATTCGAATGACGGCCGGAGACGGATTTGCCGTGGTTATTTTTGGCGCCTGTGCGTTAGGCTAACTGAGCTGTTGAATATATTTGTTGGGCACAAGTAAATTCGGCTTTACAGTTCCATCTGTTTATTTTAGGAAAATTTGAATGAAACACAATAGTCTTGGCGCGATCTGTAAGTCGATATCCCTGGTTATGGGCTTGCTGGCAACGCAGTCTGTACTTGCAGCGGGGTTCTATATTTCAGAAGTCGGTACACCATTGAGTCTTGGAACAGCGGGTGCGGCGAACCCGACGAACAACATTAGCGCCGATTCTTCCTGGGCCAACCCGGCGGGCATGACGGGACTGGACAAGAGCAGCATGATAGGTGGCTTGCAGGTCGCCGTACCCAATTTGCGCTTTGATTCTTCCGTTGCTACGGCCGGTGGTAATGACGGGGGGAATGCAGGCAACGCAGTACCCATTCCCAGCTTCTTTTATGTCAATACCGTGACGGACCGGTTGCGCCTGGGATTCTCTGTGGCCGGCATTATGGGTGGCGGTGTGGATTATGGTAAGAAGTTTGTCGGGCGCTATGCCACAACCTCGGCGGAACTGGGTGCTGTGGGCATGTCGCCAGCGATCGCTTTTAAAGTGAATGACAAGTTCTCCCTGGGTGCCGGTGTGTCAATAATCTATACCCGTTTTGATCAGGACATTGCCATCAACCAGAGCGCGGTCGGCGCACCGGACGGCAAGCTGGAAATTGACAAGGCGGATGACTGGGGTTATCAGCCCTATGTCGGGCTGACCTACCATGTAACCGATCGTGCCATGCTGGGGTTTGTCTATCGGGCCGAGATGGATGTTGAGCTTGAAGGTGACACTAAAATTCACAACTGGAAACTGCCCATACCCAAACCAAAAGCGAGTGATGTAGATGTCGACTGGAACAACCCGCAAACGGCCAAACTTGGCCTGAAGTACAAGTTGGATGCAAAGAGCATCCTGTTCCTGAGTGCCGGTTGGGAAGAATGGTCCCGCTTCAGCAAAAACAAACTGACATTCGATGGCGGCAATCTGAACCCGACAGTCACGCTGGACCGCAAGTTTGATGATACCTGGAATGCGGGCATTGCCCTGGCTCATGCAGAGACTAATTATTCAACCAGCATCGGGGTTTCCTATGAAAGCTCGCCGGTCGATGACAAGCACCGGACCTTTGATTTACCCTTTGACGAGTTCTACAAGCTGTCTTTTGCCTATGCTTGGAAAGGGAATAAGAATCTTGATTTCTCGCTGGGTAGTACGGTGTATCTGGTCGGTGAAGCCAAGACCGACCAGACGTCACAGGGCGAGCGGGTCAAGGGTAAGTTTGATACCAACTACGTCGTCTTTTTGGGTGGCACAGCTCGATACCGGTTCTAGCCGCTAGCCCGCATTTCTCACAGCCTCAGCCGTAACACGGATTTTGGTCAAGATATGGGGCATAAATCTGATGAGGGTCTTCGCACCGTCGGCTTCTCCTGTTAATTTACATCCAGGTATGATCCACTATTTGCGTCGAAATATGTACCGCCAAAACCTCTGTAAGCATTT
>CAZJEJ010000197.1:0-3328 GCA_964544945.1 uncultured Gammaproteobacteria bacterium
ACGACCTCACTCTGCGGAATTTTACCGCCTGTATTTGAGTCCAGAATATTCATCGCCACCTGATGGTCCGGAATCGGTTCCTGGACAGGAGCCTCAAAACTGACAGCGGCAAATGGACTGTCCACGAGAGCAGCTGCATTTAGCAGCCTATCCAACTGTTCTTGTGCTCCAGGAAACTGCTCAGCCTCTGCATAAACGTTCCACGGCAGCATAGCGAACAGTGTGATCCGAACAATTTTCTTAAAAATTTCGATTGCTCTTATGAGCCTACCATCAGAATTCGCGGCTCTGCCGCTGTGAGAACGGACACCGTAGCCTCCACCGATATAGCCATTCTTACCCATAATCCCATCCACTCCACTGAACTGATATTTTCTTTTTTGTCTGGTACAAACTGCAATATGCTCAAAATTGCATTACAAGTGTAGCTCATATTTGTAGCGTTAACATTGGATTGCTTGGTATTTTAATGAAAAACCGCGTTCCGCGGAAGCTCGAATCATCTGTCTGCCACACTTTTCATTTGGCTTGCGATCCAGGGCTCCCGAAACTTCGGTAAACAGTTCTCGTCCATACCAGACATGTTTGTTACACAAATTAATGAAATTCCTTATAAGCAATATAAGCAATTATCAAGCCATCAAGCTATCTCACTGATATTAATAAAATTAATATTTTATATTAGTTTGCAATGTAAAATTTTCCGTCATTTATTCGCATAGGTCGCGTCCTTGAGACGACCCATACTATTATTTTTTCTTATTATTCTGAGCCCTATAGTAATTTAACAAGGATTTCAAATCTTTCGACACTTCCTGCGCACGCCTGAACAATCTCTCTTTATTGACAGATTTGTTGCCGTCCACCCCTTATAATTTAAATTTAACGTACTAATTTTAATGTATTTATATTAATCACCACTCAATCGCTGGCGGCTGTCGCAATTATTTACACTTTACCGTTTTCGTTTCCGGCATCGATAACATATACTCCAGCGCGCCTAATACAGAGATAACAAAATGCGCCTGCATCGCTTAATTTCCAGATTTTATAAAGTGTTTTTAGAACCTCTATACATACGCCCGAAACAACGTCTGTTTTTGAGTTTTAACTTTATGAATCATCTCGATCCTATTAGCCGTAAATTCGGTTTCGATCGAGGACAACCTATTGGCCGTTATTACATGGATGCATTTTTGTCTATGCATTCTACCGACATCCAGGGGCATGTCCTGGAAGTTCAAGAGTCTATATATACCAAGAAATTTGGTAGCGCTTCTGTCACTCAGTCAGATGTGTTGGACATTGTAGCTACAAATCCTCACGCTACAATAATTGGTAACCTGGAGACGGGAAAGCGCATCCCGTCCGATTTTTTCGACTGCATGATAATCACCCACACTTACCAGTACATTTTTGATCTGAAGTCCGCGATTCTGAACAGTTACCGGGCGCTCAAGCCCGGGGGTGTCCTGCTTGCCACCTTCCCGGGGATTAGCAAAGTATCGCGTGACAATATGATTTCTCGTCATACAAACAGCCAAGACGAATACAACCTTCATGACTTCTGGCGTTTTACTGATACCCTGGTTAGACGTCTTTTAGAAGAAATATTCCCGCAAGAAAATGTAACTGTTAAAACATATGGGAATGTATTGACCGCTTCTGCTTTTTTGTATGGTCTGGCAAGTGAGGAGCTAGGAGAAAAGAAACTGGGCTATCACGATCCTGACTATCAAGTTCTTATCGCTGCGCGAGCTAGCAAACCCCTGAATTAGAGAACGCTATCGGCCATTTCCCGCGGCTTTGGGACTAGGGCGGCCAGGTGTCACTTAGGCCATCACCATCGTTATCCAGTTCCACTGTGGCCGGGGCGCTCCGAATATGCAGTACCCAGTCTTCGTCATTCGGGGCGGTGAGTTCAGAACTCCTGCCCGCCGGCATCGTGGTCGCATTGCGAGGATTAAACCACGTGGCGACGAAGTTTTCCGGCAGGTCTGAGACGCTTGTAGTACCACCTGAAGGAAGATAGATCACGTATTCATCTCCCTTGCGCGCGTAGCACCACCCCTCACTGACTAACCGATCCGAAGGCACCATGTCAACCAGGTCGACGCCAAGGTCATCGATAAACCTGGAAAGGTTTCCCACGTAGCGCATGCCATTCGCCACATTCTGTGATTCCAGCACACTCAAGTCGCGCATGGCGAAGTGGAACAGATCTAAATGTGCCCCAGCGGTCAGGCTGGCCCATGCCTTCCGGCGTTGATAGACAACATCCGGCGGTGTGATGCAGCAGTCGTTATCCGAGATGAGCGGTATGTCGTCAGAAAAGCGAGCGGAAAGCTCGTCATGGATCGTTGCAGGCAGGTCATGATGATGCCCTGGCGTACTCTCATGATTCGGAATATCTCTTGGTATAACCAGGTGAGGAGTGACGCCGATGGACTGCTCATAGGTTGTGACGTAGTCAGAAAGCATCAACTGCCATGCAGTACCGTTTTCACCCTGGAAAACCGTGGCCTCATTTGCAACTTCCCATATAATGTTCGGCAGACTTCCCAGTGTGTCGATGGCTTTGGCAATAAGTTTCTTCTGGACGTCAAATACCGGATGCGAGGGGTCGACCCACTCTTCTCCCGTCGTTACATCCATGCCGTTACTATTATTTTCACCCTGATAGAAATCGTACTTCAGGCCCCACTCACGGGTGGTATCACTGTTGGACACACTTACCCATTTTTTGTTATGCCAGAAGTCCAGTAATGAGATTTGAATCACCACATTCCTGGAATGTGCATAGGACACTACATCAAACCAGTAGTCGAAGTGCGCTTGATTGAACTGCGTGAGGTCATACTTAAGCCTTCCATCTGCGGCGTTGCCAGGTCCGGTTCGCCGATAGGGTATTATCGAGCCACCGTGCTGCTGCCCCATTGTAAAGACACTTCGAAAATAGTTGATATTGTGGCGTGCCAGCGTATCTATCAGCGTCTTGTAAAAGCTTGTGTAGTCATTTCTGTCGGAGGTCAATGTGCCAATGGCAGGATAGTAGCCAACGGGGTACCATGTTGATCCACTTCGCTCGAAACGATGAGGATCCTGAGGATGAATTTTCGGGACATCGTTACTACCAAAAGCAGTCGTCGCCAACCCGGCAGTGAGTACGAGGTTAACCAGCCGGTATTTCGCTTTCATCGAAGGGCCGCCCCATCCAGGATGGATACTGTGAACGCTACAAAATACTATATTGGTGCCCGGGGCCGGAATCGAACCGGCACGGTGTTGCCACCGAGGGATTTTAAGCCCCATGAGAGCTTTTTTACCG
>CAZJEJ010000198.1:0-3322 GCA_964544945.1 uncultured Gammaproteobacteria bacterium
CCGCGAGTGCGACGATAGTCGATTGCCCGCCAGGTGGGCACTGGTTAATCGGAGCCTCTCCTTGCGCTATCGCTTCTGCGTACGGCCGACAACCGGCGTAAGTACATTGCCGGCATTGGGTCTGTGGCAGTAGAGCGTCGATCTGGTCGACGACTGAATTGCCCTCTACTTTGAATCTTATTCCGGCATAGCCGAGGGCAAGCCCAAACAGGCCGACCATGAGGCCAATGGTCAGAATTGCAGTTAACATTATCTAAGGTGTCTCGAAAAATAGTGATTTTTTCGTGAAAGCAAGATTGTTGACGAATACGGTACCGATTAATAGCAGGAAGTATTCAGACATGGCGCGCATTATAAAGGGTGGGTGTTGTGAAAAATACTGAATTTCCGGGCGGGTACTATTAATTTTTCGAACAGGATACGGTGTTCTGGGATAAGGCTTCTGATAGTGGCGATTAAGATTCCCCCTGATTTTAGCTTGCCACATGCAATAGGCAGGCAAAATGCTCGCCGCGCACGCTGTTTGCCTGACGCCTGCGTCGGGGCAATCGTCTTGCGCTCGAATCTATGACCTGATAACCTCAATCGTACCGTTGGGGAGCCGAGAGGCTGAGAGGTAATACCGACCCATCGAACCTGCTCCGGATAATGCCGGCGAAGGAAACGGTCATTGCTTCCAAAACTGGCAATACCGAATCTCGCCGCTGAATGTGAGAACGAGAGATTGCCAAGTACCGATAAAACAGACGCCAATAATATCAACCCAACACCATTCGCACTGGCTCGGCTAGCAGTGATAAACGTCTGTCGGTAGTCTGGCGATCATTTTGATAAAGCCTGACTAAATGTGTTGTTAATATGAAAAAATCCTTTTTTTGTTTGATATTTCTTTTCTCCAGCTCGATCGTGACAGCAGCGGAGCCGTTTACCCTGATTCTCGACTGGTTTATCAATCCCGACCATGGTCCGATTATTATCGCGCAGGAAAATGGTTACTTTGCCGAGCAGGGCCTCGAGGTAGAGATTATTCCACCGGCAGACCCTGCCGATCCACCTAAACTGGTGGCAGCGGGTAAGGCTGATCTGGCGGTGTCTTATCAACCACAGTTACACTTGCAGGTGCACGGGGGGTTGCCGCTGATTCGGGTCGGCACGCTGATTGCGACGCCGCTTAACTGTCTGCTGGTGCTGAAAGATGGACCGATTGAAAACATTGCTGACCTGGCCGGGAAGAAAGTCGGGTTTTCGGTTGCCGGGGTCGAAGAAGCATTGCTCACTGCTATTTTGCGAAACAATGGACTCGAACTTGAGGATATCGAACTGGTTAATGTGAACTGGTCATTATCACCATCGTTGATGTCGAAACAGGTCGACGCGGTAATCGGTGCATATCGTAATTTTGAGCTGAACCAGATGGATATCGAAGGGGTGCCCGGTAAATGTTTTTATGTGGAAGAAGAGGGCTTACCCGCTTACGACGAACTGATTTATATCGCCAATTCAAACAGCCTGGATACCGACAAGATCGCAAGATTTCTCGCTGCAACGGAAAAGGCGACACAATTTATCGTCAATTACCCAAAACAAAGTTGGGAAATTTTTTCTAATACAGCGCGTGAATTGCAGGATGAACTGAACCAACGCGCGTGGCGCGATACCTTGCCCAGATTCGCGCTTCGACCTGCGGCTTTAGACGCCGGTCGTTACCAGCGCATGGAAACCTTTCTTTTCGATGCGGGTCTGGTTGAAAAGGAGTTGCCAGTCGATCAACTGGCGCGAGACGTGAGTGCTCGATAGGCATGCCGGATAAATGCGTTTCTTTTATAGTCATTTTCCAGAGTGGGGCTGGAGGTGAACATGACTGAATCGACAGGCGTTGGAGTGAGTCTGGCTGGCACGGTTTACTTCGACGGACATTGCCTGTTTGAAAACCTGGTTTTCGACCTCGCCGCATCTCGATGGACCTGTCTGCTGGGGCCTTCCGGGGTGGGTAAATCCACCTTACTCAAACTGCTTGCTGGTCTCGTTCCCGAAGCAAGGTTTGTCGGTCGAATCGAGGCAGACGATGGTCATAGTCTGAGCGAGCGGATTTCCTATATGGCGCAGTCCGACCTTCTGTTTCCCTGGTTGGATATTCAGCAAAATATCATGTTAGGACAACGGCTTCGTGCGCAAAAACTCGATGGCGAGAGAGCCCGCCAACTGATCGAGCAAGTCGGGCTTCAGGCGCATAGCAGAAAGCGACCGCACCAGTTATCAGGCGGAATGCGGCAACGGGTGGCGCTCGCTCGCACCTTGATGGAAGATACGCCGGTGGTACTGCTCGATGAACCCTTTTCGGCGCTCGATGCGCGTACCCGCGCCGAGATGCAGGATCTGGCGTTCGATGTGCTCAAGGGTAAAACCGTGTTGCTGGTCACGCATGATCCCGCCGAGGCTGTTCGGCTTTCGCACCACCTCTACCTGATGTCGAGTACCGGGATCGACAATCGCACCGACTCCTGTAGTCAACCTATCCGTGCCATCGATGATAATGTAACCCTGAAAGCTCAGGCCGAATTACTGCTGGCGCTTAAGAATTTGTCGTAACCGTGAGTACACCTAAATCAAAACGAAAGGAATCAACACCGCAAAAGCCGGGAGCGCTTGATCTGGCGGGTTCGATCCTGCTGATCCTGATAATCTGGCAAGTTATTGTCTGGGCCACCGGGGTACCCTCGTATATCTTGCCCGGTCCCGTGAGCGTTGCCGAGGCGATGGTAGAGTATGCCGGACTGATTGCGAGGCATAGCTGGATAACCGCGATGGAAGTGCTGATCGGATTACTGATCGGAACCCTGCTGGGTGTAGCAACAGCGTTGGGGCTGATGATGTCGGATGTCGCCCGTCGATTCGTGATGCCGATACTGGTGCTTAGTCAAACCTTGCCGATTTTTGCGTTGGCGCCACTGCTGACGCTGTGGTTTGGGTACGGTTTGTTTTCCAAAATTGTAATGACTCTGTTGATTATTTATTTTCCGGTCGCTTCCACATTTTTTGACGGTTTACGTGGCACGCCTAAGGGATACTTGCAGTTGGCGCAGAGTATGCGGGCTACCCGGTTGAATACCCTGTTGCAGGTGCGAGTGCCCGCAGCTTTACCTTCGCTGGCCTCGGGTATTCGCCTCGCTTCGGTTTATGCGCCCATCGGCGCGATCATAGGTGAATGGGTAGGAGCCTCGCAGGGCCTGGGTTATTTGATGCTATTAGCCAACGGGCGGGTAAAAATCGACCTGATGTTTGCTGCCCTGGTCGCACTTTCTTGCTTCACCATGTTGCTTCG
>CAZJEJ010000199.1:0-3285 GCA_964544945.1 uncultured Gammaproteobacteria bacterium
GTAAAATAGTGGATTGTTGTAGAGTGACAGGTTTTTCAGGAAATAGTATGTATCACGCGTCAACATTTAAAAACAAAAGCCAGAATATTTTATGAATTATTCTGGCAAGAATGAATAATGTAGCGGTTATTTTTATGCGCAGGTGATTTACTGCAGGCGTGATTGCTATCGGTTAAATGGTCGCTACAAAATTCCTGTCGAGTCGATATACACTCTCGCCACGGTGATGATCGAAAGTATAATTCAAATCATTCCAGACCCGGCTTAATAGGCTAGAACGTGATCGTAGGTCAATAATTTTTCGGCCATTTCGGGAGTTGGAATAAACGTAACATCACCTCCCTGTTCTACATTAGTATAGATTTTCATATCCATTTCCTGGATCATTTCTATATTGAGTGCCGTCTTTTTCGAATGATCCAGTATATTATCGAGAACAATGATATCAACGGTATCATCCAATAATAATAGTCCGAGGGACATTCGCAATGCCTCGGATTGCCTGTTTCTGATAATAACTGCCAATTTTTTGCTCATGGCCAATGCTCCTTGAAATTCACCTAATTAAAGTAACACGCTAAATTGTGTAAGCAGAACAAACTACATCACAAGATTATGACGATAAGCATAGGCCACGGCCTCTGTCTGACTGTGAACACCCAGCTTACTTTGAATATGCTGTATATGATTACGTACAGTGGTATGACTAACCGTAAATCGTTTTGATATCACCGTACTTGACAATCCTTCTGAGAGCAATTGCAGGACTTCTCTTTCCCGTGCTGTCAATCTCGATTGATGCCTTGCACAATCCCTGAATGTCGACCTGGTAGACGACGAGACTGGTTTTCCGTGTCCAGGCGCATAATCCATTGCTGATAGCATATCCTGATTTACATGTCGGTGTAAAAGATGGAGCATGATCCATCTTTTATTGCAGCGCGATGGCACCAGCATAATTTCAACGGAGAACGTCAATGGCTGGTTGACTCCGCCATTTGTTTTTATCGAGAATCTATTGGGGCCATCACCCCCCCTGGAGAGTTGAGCGACACAGCAATTCGGGCGGCAAAACATAGCGCCTGATGAAAGACTTCGACCGCACACGACGTCATTACAGGGTCGCCCCAGCACCCATTGCGATGAACGGTCAAACAATTCTTCGCAGCCGGAATTCCAGAAAATGATACGTTGCTTCGCATCCACGGCGAATACGCCATCTACAGAGTGATATAGAATGTCCTCGAAGGTTGACATTATCGAACCCTTGACCCGTAACTATTTGCACCCAAGCTTATACTTTGTGTGAGCATAAAAAAAGAGTTGGAGAGAATTTTCTCCGTATAGCACCCCGATCACCGGCGCAATAAGCGGCGTGAACGATAGTGATCGACGCATATTTGCTGATCGAGTGTTGGGGGAAGCGCAACATTGTTCGGGTAAGTATCCACCGATATGGGAAAACTCACTTAGCTCGATTAGATGTAAATCTAAAGACCAGAATCCAGGCCAGCTACCCGGCTGTTAATCCTGTTCGTTTAAGGCCTTTAATACCGACTCTAGATCATGGATGGGTGCTCTGCAGCTAAATCCTTTGCAAATCCACGCGCTGGGATTCGTATCGCTGGCTTTTTGAGCGATGCTGTCGGGTAAATTAACGGCATCGATCGGTACAAAGAATGCCATTTGATCGGGTTTAAGCCGGGGTAATATCGCTTCTCGCCAACTTCGCAGGGTTACTTCATCGCCACGCAGGATAATCTGAAACGGCGGGTTATGCATTTCTTCGAGCAAGGCTAGAAAACTGGCGGCGTAGAATGGCGTCTGGCTGATGTTGTCGGACACCGATTGCAAGGCTTTTTCCGCTGACTGGGTGTACGCCTGATTGCCGATTAACAGGCCGAGGCGATGAATCGCGAGCGCTGCCACGGCATTCCCGCTGGGCATAGCTTCATCTTGCCATGACCTGGGTCGCTGTATGAGCTGCTCTTGATCGCTTGCGGTAAAAAAAAACCCACCGTTGGTTTCATCTTCAAAATACTTGAGCAAGTGATCTGCCAGTAGCAGCGCAAACCTCAGGTCGTCGTCATGCCATTCAAACTGGAGACAGTCGAGCGTCCCGACTAACAGGTGAGCATAGTCGTCGAGATAGGCTGAAAGTTGCTTCCCAGAAGCGGTGCTGAGCGCCAGCAGTCGGTCATTCTGCCAGCAGTCCTGTCGTACGGCCCGCAGGCATTGTTTTGCCAAATCGTAGTACTTTTGATGGTTAAACACCCGAGCACAGCTCGCGAGACCCCGAATTACCAGCGCATTCCAACTGGTTAACACCTTGTCGTCGAGTCCTGGACGAATACGGACGTTCCGTAACGCCAATAATTGTTGCCTGGCCTTTGCATGCTGTATAGCGTATTCGTTGGGGTCGAGCCCGAACTTATCGATTACCTGCTCCTCGCTATAGTAAGAATGCAGATGCCATTCGCCTTCAAAATTGGCGGACCGGTCCAGGCCGTACTGGCAGGCGAAAACTTTGTAGAATTCCCCGTCTATGAGCTGCTTTACCTGCTCCGGGTTCCACAGGTAAAACTTACCCTCGACGCCTTCCGAATCGGCATCGAGAGCTGCGTAATACGCCCCCGATTCGGTACGCATTTCGGTTTCGAGCCAGGTCACTATGCCTTCAGCCGAATTGCGGTAAAGTGGATTACCGCTAAGCCGATAAGCCTGGGCAAATACCTCTAGCAACTGTCCATTGTCGTATAGCATTTTTTCAAAATGTGGAATCATCCATTTTTCGTCTACTGAATAGCGATAAAATCCACCGCCGAGGTGGTCCTGAATTCCGCCCAGGGCAATGCGTTGCAGGCTGAAATCGATTGCCTGGTAAACCGGATCTTCTGGCACTTTACTAAATGCCCGCCGCACCGCCTGTAACAGGATTGCAGGTTGCGGGAACTTGGGCGCCTGCCCAAAACCGCCGTATTCTGCGTCGTAGGCATTTAGCAATTGCGCATCGAATGTGTTTAGGGAGCTGATATTCACGTTTCCCTGGGTGGCATTTTCAAGCGTTTCCATTTCGATCAATGCCTGTTGAATCGCCGCGCCTTGCTGCTTGATCCTATTAGGATCTTCACGAAACAGGGCGGCTATACGCTCAAGCAGGTCGTTAAACGCAATCATGCCGTGCCTGGGCTGGTCGGGGAAATAGGTACCCCCGAAAAATGGCACGCAGTCGTCGGGGGACAAAAACATCGTCAGCGGCCAACCGCCCGGGCGGCGCGCGATCAG
>CAZJEJ010000200.1:0-3272 GCA_964544945.1 uncultured Gammaproteobacteria bacterium
CGCGTGTTGCCAGGCGCGCGAATGGTTTCGTTGTGGGTATAAATACCGCAGGTTTTACAGAAGTAGTGTTTCGCTATTTTGCTGCCAAACTGGTAAAGGCCAATATCTTTTTCATCGGCCTCGATGTTCAGCTCATCGTTCGGAATTGCAAAAGCCGACATCAGCGCACCCTTGCGCGTACAAATCGAACAGGTACACCGCAAGCCCTGATTAATTTCCTCGGCATCAAAAGAAAACCTTATCGCGCCACAGTGGCAGCTACCCTGGTAGTGTCTGGTCATCAAATTCTCCTCGCCTGACTAATTTTTGTCGTCGCTAAACCCTGCATCCCAATGAGAGCCATCGCAAAATGGTTTGTTTTTTGAAGCGCCACAACGGCATAAGGTTGCGCTGGTTTCGGATGCTCCTTTTCTTTTTGTCGTGTCTTTCAGGGTCATCTTGCCTTTCAATACGTAGGGTCCGTTGGGGGCAATGAAGATTGAAGCATCTTCGACATTGATCGGCCCGTTCTCAGACCCGACACTATAACTCAAGGCACCCGACGGGCACCGCTTCACCACGTCGATAATTTCCTCGGCACTCGCACCGTCGGGATCGACAAAGGGGTCTTCGCGGAGACGAAACACGCCCGGCAATCCATCGGTACAGTACCCGGCATGCGCGCACAGACTCCGATTGTCATGCACCGTGATCTCTTTACCTCGATAAGTATCGAGGACATCTTCGGCTGATTCGAGCCCGTTATCGCTGCTAAAACCAACTTTCGAGTGAGCGCCGTCGCAATAGGGCTTATTCGCCGACTGACCGCATCGACACAGGGCAATAGTCGCTTTACATTCGATCGCGCCATTTTTATTACTAAAATTTTCCAGACCCTGGACAATATATGGCCCGTTCTCGGCAGGTTTGATAGTCACTGGATTATCATTGTTCATAGCCACCCCCATTTCATTAGTGGATTATTTAATTGCGGTAAATAAAAACCTGTTTACACAAAAAAAGTAAGCGTCCTGCTCTGAAAGCCGTCCTATTTGCGCTACCCACTGGTCGGATTCTTCTTGCGAAATAACGCCCCGCTTGACGGCTGTTTTAGAAAACCAGCGGATCATGCTGGAAGAAAAGTTATTGTCGTTTCTACTGGTATTCAAAATTGGAATCGGAGTGACCCTGGTCGCTGAAAAACCTACCCGTTTGAGTAAGGAAATCAGCTTGACCGGCAGGTTCGGACTCACCGCCTCGCTATCCCAGGCATCCACCACGCGGCGCGTAAAATTCCGATCTTCGCTATTGAGTACCAGACCGCGCCAGTCGGTTTCTAGCACTGCGATGCGCCCTTTTGGTTTTAATACCCGATATATTTCGCTTAAGGACTGTTCGACCTTTTCGACATACAGCAGGGTCTGTGTGCAGCTTACCGCATCGAAGCTTTCCGATGTGAAATTGAGGTCATCGGCACTGCCCTGGTGCAATTGCACATTAGCGAGACCGGCGCAGCGCTGTTTTGCCATTTCAAGCATGTCAGTGCTGAAATCCAGTCCCGTCGCCTGGCCGACGTCCCCCACTTGATTACTCATCATTTGCAACAGTAAACCAGTTCCGCAACCAACATCGAGTACGCTTTCACCCGCCTTTAAAGCCAATGCATCAAGCGTTTTAATTCGCTGATTTATGATTTCAGGCGTCTGGTAACTGCGTTCGACTTCCTGTACAGCTTGTGCGTCAAAAGTAACCATATATCAACTGGTGTCTATGGATTCAAAGCTTGCTTCAGTTTTTATCGCTAACACTATATTCAAGGCCTTTCTGATAACATTGTGCCGCCTTATCCGGTTGTTGCAAATGGTCGCTAAACAATTCTGCAAGCGCCAGGCAAGTCGCTGGCAACGGGTTAACGCCGATACTGGCTTCCAGATACCCCTGGGCCTTTCCCCACAGCCTGGCACGAATACATATTCGACCCAGCGCAAGCAGTAGATGTTCGTTCTGGTCGTAATCGGCTAACCATTTTTCTGCCTGCTTTAATTGCTCATTGGTATTGCTGGCGTGATACAGGCCATAAATTTCAACCAGGCTGTCATCCCATTGCCGGTTCAACGACCTGACAACCAGCTGCTCTGCATGGTGGGTAAAGAAACCCTGCCGATTCAGTAGCCCGACATAGTGAATAATCAGTTCAGGGTCAGACTGCTGTGCGCCGGGTATATTATTCCAGGCTTTCTCCATTGCTGGCTTATCGCTCTTTGCTGCGGTCTCGCTCAGGCAACCCTTATAACCCTTGTATTCCATCTGCTTGAGCTTCGATTCCTCAAATAATTTTTTCTTGCGAATTTCGGGCAACAACTCGACCAGCGCTGGCCAATCTTCGAGCTCGGTATAAACCCGCGCCAATAGCATCAATATGTAATCATGGCGTGGTGCGATACCCCGCAGATGGTTCAGCGTTGCAAGCGATTGCTCATTTTGCTGGTGCGCCAGTTGCAACTCTGCCTGTGTTACGCCAATCGCAATTTCGGCTTCGGGCCTGGCTTCGTGCGCCGCTTTTAGATAACTATCGCGCGCATCGTGTTTACCCTGTAACTGCGCGGCGCGGGCTGCAGCGAGGTAATGCAGCAGAGGGCTTTCGCTGTATTCGACCAGTTTAATCAGATTGACTTCGGCCTGCTCGAATCGCCCTTCGGCCAGGTCGATCAGGCCCTGGTTCAACAGCTTACGGCTTTTGTCAAAACGCCTGTTCTGTGAGTGCTGTTTCATCGAGTTCGGTAAACGCCAGGCTGCGCGTAAAAACCTGACCGCGAAATAAATCAACACCACGGTTAATATCAATGCCACGATTCCAAAAGCCAGGCTGGTTTCGACCGAGTAATCACGATATTTAATTAAAACGAATCCCGGATCGTCTCGCACCAGTAATACTGCACCGAGCGCGATGATTATAATAACCAGGATGCGCAGCAGCCACTTAACCATTGTCGTCAATCCCACTTTCAGTTTGCTGCGGAGCAACTTCACGTTTTTTCATGATATATTTCAATAATTCGAGCGATCCATTGATGTCCGGCATTTCCGGTTTGACCGTCGCCTTTTGCAATGCCAGCAACTGGGTATAAAAGTCGTAGTTAGCGGCATTGTCCAGATCGTAATACTGTTTGAACAGACGCACGTTATCCTGCATCAATCGCTGGAACTGAAAATTTTGACGCTCCAGTACGGTCCAGCGAGTCAACTTCAGACTATCTTCCAGGGTTTGCTCGATATCGACTACCAGCGCTTCG
>CAZJEJ010000201.1:0-3142 GCA_964544945.1 uncultured Gammaproteobacteria bacterium
ACCGGCCCGGCCCATATGGCAAGCATCGTCGACACCCCGGTGATCGGTCTATTTGCCAGCAGCAATCCCGCACGTACCGGCCCCTACAAATGCCAGGATATTCTGGTGAACTGCTACGAACAGGCCCTGCTACAGTATAATCACAAGACACTCGAACAGGCACGCTGGGGTGAACGAGTGCGCCACCCCGATGTAATGAAATTGATTAGCATTGACGCGGTGAAACAGGCCATCGACCGCCTGCTCTAGCCGAGGAATCGACTTTACTCTGGCGAATACTGCACCCTTAGTATAGGATTCTGGCAAAAGATCGGATCACCTTTAGACTATGAAAATACGAATTCCTGAATTTAACCGCGGCCGGGTAATGGTTGTTGGTGATCTGATGCTGGACCGTTACTGGCATGGCGGGACTTCTCGTATTTCTCCCGAAGCCCCGGTTCCCATCGTTAGTATTGGCGAAGTCGAGCAGCGTGCCGGTGGCGCCGGCAATGTCGCGTTAAATATAGCGTCACTGGACGGTTCGGTAGAGTTACTGGCCCTGGTAGGCGACGACGAACCCGCCTCGGTTTTGCAGACCCTGCTAGATGACGCCCAGGTGGCCTGCCATTTAGTCGGGCTTGAAGGTCGTCGCACGATCACCAAATTGCGCGTGATGAGCCGCCGCCAGCAGTTAATTCGACTCGACATCGAAGATGTTTTTTCAACCTCCGATAGCAAACAACTGGCGGAAAAATTTCAACAACGGCTTGATGGCTGTGATGTTGTCGTGTTGTCCGATTACGGTAAGGGTACGCTAGGCGACATATCTGCGTTGATAGCCCTGGCCAGGACCGCCAAAAAATCAGTGTTGGTCGACCCCAAGGGGAGCAATTTTTCAATCTATAAAGACGCCACCTTGATTACGCCCAATCAGGCAGAATTTGAAGCGGTGGTTGGATCATGCGCAACCGAATCCGAGTTCATGGTTAAAGGTGAAGTGTTACGCAGAGAATTAAACCTTGATGGTTTGCTGGTAACGCGTAGCGACAAAGGCATGGTGTTATTCGAGCGCGATGCAGAACCTTTTATTCAGGCGACGCGGGCACGCGAAGTGTATGACGTCACCGGTGCTGGTGATACCGTCATCGCCACGCTGGCGGCTGCGCTGGCAGCCAGCTGCAACCTGGTAGAGGCAACGCAAATAGCCAATCTGGCTGCCGGTATCGTGGTGCGCAAAATGGGAACCGCGACGACCAACATTAAGGAAATACAGTCCGAGATGTTAAAACATACACCGCTAGAACGCGGGGTCACCGACGAAACTACACTGCTGGAATCGTTACAGGAAGCAAAGGCAGCCGGTGAGAAAATTGTCATGACCAACGGTTGTTTCGATATCCTGCATGCCGGTCACGTGGCTTACCTGGCGCGCGCCGCCGAGCTCGGCGACCGGCTGATTGTCGCGATTAATACCGACGAGTCGGTCAAGCGACTGAAAGGAGACGAGCGACCCATCAACAATATCCTGCCACGCATGGCAGTGATATCTGCCCTGGAAAGCGTTGACTGGGTGGTTCCTTTCAGCGAGGACACGCCGGCACGGCTGATCGAACAGTGTCTGCCCGATGTGCTGGTCAAAGGGGGCGATTACAAGGTCGATGAAATTGCCGGTGGCCAGGCGGTGCTCGCCAATGGTGGCGAAGTCCGGATACTGGATTTCATTGACGGTTTATCGACCAGTGCTGTTATCGAAGCCATAAAAAAGAAGGTATAAACATGATCGTGGTAACCGGTGCCGCCGGCTTTATCGGCAGCAATCTTGTCAAGGCACTCAATGAAAGAGGCTGCGATGATGTGCTCGCAGTAGATGACCTCGCCGATGGCAAGAAGATTTTCAATCTGGCTGACTGTGAAATCAGCGACTATCTGGATAAAGACCGGTTTATCGAGGCGATTGACGCCGGTGATTTCGATACAAAAATTGAAGCGATTTTCCACCAGGGTGCCTGCTCGACTACCACCGAATGGGATGGGTATTTCATGATGGAAAATAATTATGAATACTCAAAGAAGCTACTGCACTTTTGCCTGGATCATAAAACCCCGTATATCTACGCTTCATCGGCTTCGGTCTACGGCGGCAGCAGCGAATTTGCCGAGAAACGCGAGGTTGAAAAGCCGCTCAATGTTTATGCGTACTCCAAATTTCTGTTCGATCAATACGTACGCCGATTGGGCGACACGGCGTCACAGGTGGCCGGGCTACGTTACTTCAACGTATACGGGCCACGCGAACAACATAAAGGCGGTATGGCAAGCGTGGCTTTTCACTTCAATAACCAGATCAGGGAAAGTGGATGCTGCCGTTTGTTTGCCGGTTGTGATGGATACCAGGACGGCGCTCAGGAACGCGATTTTGTTTACGTCAACGACGTGATCAAGGTGAATCTTTGGTTGTGGGATAATCCCAAAATCGGTGGCATTTTCAATTGCGGCACTGGGCGTAGTCAATCGTTCAACGATGTGGCCAATGCGGTAATCGACTATCATCATACCGGGGAAATCGAATACATTCCCTTTCCCGACCACTTGAAAGGGGCTTACCAGAGCTATACCCAGGCCGATATATCAAAGCTCAGGGCGGCAGGCTATAACGAACCATTTAAAACCGTCGAACAGGCTGTCCCCGAATATCTGGACTGGTTAAGTCAACAGCACGCTCCCGGCCAGTGATGCCGCAGGCGCAAAGCCCGGCCATTCTTGTAGTTGGCCCGTCCTGGGTGGGCGACATGGTCATGGCTCAGAGTTTATTCAAGTTATTGAAACATCGGCTACCCGACCACGCCATCGATGTAGTTGCACCCGGCTGGTCTTTGCCTGTACTGGGTCGCATGCCAGAGGTTCGTGTGGGGCATGCGCTTGAAGTCAGACATGGAGAAGGCGGACTCGGCAAGCGTTATCGCCTGGGAAAGCAACTTCGCGACAGGCAATATTCGCAGGCGATCGTATTACCGCGTTCGCTTAAGTCTGCGCTGGTTCCATTTTTTGCAAAAATTCCACAGCGCACTGGTTTCCGGGGTGAAATGCGATTTGGCCTACTGAACGATATTCGGCCATTTGACAAGACGACACTCGATCAAACCGTTAAACGATTCACTTA
>CAZJEJ010000202.1:0-3132 GCA_964544945.1 uncultured Gammaproteobacteria bacterium
CCTAGTTTATTTTTCAAATGATCGACCGTATCACGCAGGGTTTTGATACTCGTGCCATCGAGACTGGCAGCCAATACCTTGATACCTTTTACCTCGACCGCCTGCACCGCGAGATCACCACCCATCTGGGTAGCAGTGCGAGATTTGAACACGGCCAGTTCCTTTTCCAGAAGGCGGTTACTGGCATAAAGCTGCTCGACCCTGGCAAGCAGATCGGCCCTGCCAGTTTTTAATACCTGTGCTGCTGCATCGAGTCTGTTTTCAGATTCAATAAAACGTCGCATCGCCCCTTTACCCGTGACCGCCTCGATACGGCGTACACCAGCGGCAATGCCGCTTTCCAGCACTATCTTGAACAGCCCGATATCACCCGAGCGTTGCACATGAGTGCCACCACAGAGCTCAACCGAATCGGATCCAATTCGCAGCACGCGCACGACATCACCGTACTTTTCACCGAATAACGCGATCGCGCCGGTTGCCCTGGCAGACTCCATATCCAT
Organism: uncultured Gammaproteobacteria bacterium; assembly: GCA_964544945.1. Classification (GTDB taxonomy): domain Bacteria; phylum Pseudomonadota; class Gammaproteobacteria. The sequence goes on from CAZJEJ010000202.1 coordinate 504, forward strand.
GGTTTCAGCGATGGTTTTCAAATTTTTACGAATCTCATCGTTAACCAGGGATTCTATTTGCTCGATTTCCTGTCGGGTTAACGATTGATAATGCGAAAAATCGAAGCGTAGTTTATCGGCATCGACCAGAGAGCCCTTTTGTTGCACATGGTCACCGAGAACCTGGCGCAATACCGCGTGCATTAAATGGGTGCCCGAATGATTGAGCATTACCGCATGGCGATTGTCTTCTTCGATCTGGGCTTTGACCGAATCTCCAGGCACGAGCTGTCCTTTACTTATCTGGCCAATATGCAGGTAGATATCGTTCTGTTTTTGCGTGTCGCGTACCTGGAATTCGACACCTTTCAAACTGAGAGTGCCTGTATCGCCTACCTGGCCGCCGGATTCAGCATAAAACGGCGTGCGATCCAGTATCACCATGGCTTCGTCGTCATTGTCGAGAATTTTTAGCGAGTTTCCATTTTGGAAGATCGCAACGACGCTAGCCCGTGCGGCAAATTTCTCGTAACCGAGAAATTTGGTAGCCTCGAATCCATCGAGTTTGAGCGCATTCCCGCCAGAGTTAAACTGGCTGGATGTCCGAGCTCGGGTTTTCTGGGCCTGCATCGCCTTATCAAACCCATCCTGGTCGACATTCAACCCACGTTCCCGCGCAACATCGGCGGTCAGATCGACTGGAAAACCATAGGTATCGTACAATTTGAATACCATATCGCCGCCGATGGTATCGCCCTGCATGCCGGTGATTGCATCTTCCAGAATTCGCATACCGTGTTCCAGGGTTTCGGCAAATCGCTCTTCTTCCTTTTGTAAAACCCGTGCCACATGCTTTTTCTGCTTACGCAGCTCCGGATAGGCATCGCCCATGAGCTCATCCAGTGTCGGAACTAGCCGGTAAAAAAATGCCTGCTTGCAACCGAGTTGATGTCCATGTCTCGCAGCGCGACGAATGATACGGCGCAATACGTATCCCCGCCCTTCGTTCGAGGGCAACACACCATCGACGATCAAAAACGCGCAGGAACGAATATGGTCGGCTATTACGCGTAGCGATTTGTTCTCCAAATCCTGCGTGCCAGTCAACCCGGCGGCCACTTTGATCAAACTTTGAAACAAATCGATATCGTAATTGTTATGGACATTTTGCATGATCGCGGCGAGCCTCTCGAGGCCCAGGCCGGTATCGACCGCAGGCCTGGGCAAAGGGTGCATCACACCCTGCTCATCGCGATTATACTGCATGAATACCAGATTCCAGATCTCGATATAGCGATCACCGTCCTGCTCCGGGGTTCCTGGTGGTCCACCCTCTACCCCGGGTCCGTGATCGTAAAAGATTTCGCTACAGGGACCACAGGGTCCGGTATCGCCCATCGACCAGAAATTATCTGCAGTACCAATTCGGGTGAACTGTTTCGGGTTGACGCCGATTTCACTCAGCCAGATATCGGCTGCCTCGTCATCGTCGGCATAAACCGTCACCCAGAGTTTTTCCGCCGGCAGGCCTACCGCCTCGGTAAGAAAATCCCAGGCGTAAAAAATAGCATCCTTCTTGAAGTAATCGCCAAAACTGAAGTTGCCCAGCATTTCAAAAAAAGTATGGTGCCGCGCCGTATACCCAACATTTTCCAGATCATTGTGCTTTCCACCGGCACGTACACAACGCTGCGAAGTGGTGGCAGTATCGTATTTTCTTTTTTCAGTGCCAAGAAACACCTCTTTAAATTGCACCATGCCAGCATTGGTAAACAGGAGTGTCGGGTCGTTTCCGGGCACCAGGGAACTGGACGGCACAATAGTATGCCCGTGGCTTTCAAAGTATTTCAGGAATTTATCCCGTAATTCGGCGCTGGTTATCATATTTTCTTTTGGGTAATTAAATTTTCAGGCTGCTCCCCTTATCGAAATGGGTAATGCCCGCAGGGTCGAATTTATTCGACCAAAAATTAGCAGATAATAACCAGCACCTACCGCCATTGGTCGAATAAATTCGACCCTACAAGCATAATCTACCCATTCGAATTGGGAAAGCACCATTCGGTACTGATCCTGCATTCTCAGCGGAATAATCGCATGACCGCCTCGGGAGAAAAACCCCTATTTTGCAAAAAACGCGCCTGTTTCATGCGCAAAGAGTAATCTGCCGGTATTTCCTGACCGAATTTCCTTATTCGTTGCCGTACCATCAATTCCTCCCACAGCGCCTTCGATCGTGGCAGGTACTCGTCGACCAGATCAACGCTAACGCCTTTCTGGCGTAATTCGTAGCTAATCTTTACCGGACCAAAGCCCGCGTTCACCCGATGATTTACATAGCTTTCGGTAAATCGACTGTCGCTTTGCAGGCGGTCTTTCTGTAGTGATTCGAGTGCGACATCGATAGCATCGGAATCAAAATCGCGCAGTTTTAATTTTTGTTTTAATTCGTAGGCCGAATGCTCACGACGTGCGAGCAGGTTCATCGCTACATTTCGAATGCTTTTGGGTTCGCCTGCTTGCTGCATTGCTTAATCTAGCCCCTTGTTTTCTATGATTATTGGCCGAATGAATTCGGCCCTACAGGCTACATTGCTTTCTCGGACTCTACCTTGCAATTATTATTGGCCGAATGAATTCGGCCCTACAG
>CAZJEJ010000203.1:0-3131 GCA_964544945.1 uncultured Gammaproteobacteria bacterium
TCACCCTTTTCAATCATATGATTCGAGTAACTGTGAAATAGTGTGCTGCAGGCGCCACCATTCCTCGGTCATGTGTTGCGATGGTTTGTTGCGAGTACGAATTAACAGGTAATTGATCGCTGCACCGAACACCCCGAGTATTCCACCAATATCGATGTTGGGTTGCTCGAAGTGAGTCCGAATCTTCTTCACCAGTGCCATGCCCCGTTCAGCCCGGGTGCGCGCCAGGGTGATAGTTAAGTTATTCTGTTCCGACATTTCCCAGGCCATGATTTCCAGGGTCAACGGCCTGGCCTGTAAGGCTGTCACGTGCCTCTTTAGCAGTAGTTGCAAATATTGCCCGAGCGCTTGTTGGCCTATTTCGTCGCCCGCTTCCGTGATGATATCGTCGACCTCCCACCAAAGTGGGGTAATTTCGGCAAAGGCCTGCAAGAGACCGTCGAACCCATCGAAATAGCGATAAATCAATACTTTGTCACAGCCGGCCTGGCGCGCGAGCGAGTTGATGCCAACCGCCGGGTAACCCCGTTCAAGCAACAGAACTTCGAGCGCGAGCAGTATCTTCTGTTCGGTTTGGAGGCGGCTTTTTGTCATCGGGTTAACCCACGACAGACTTTGATTGTTGCCAGAAACTTTCCATACGATCGAGTTGTTGCTGGTTCATAGGGTGGTCACCAGACTTCATTTTTTCAAGCACATAACCGAAGCGGCGAATAAATTTCTGGTTGGTGTCCCGTAAGGCTATCTCGGCATTCACCCGGGCATGACGAGCGATATTCATGCACACGAACAGGACATCTCCCAGTTCGTCGCTGATTTCGGACTGGCTCCCTTTTTCGATCGCACATTTTAATTCATCGACTTCTTCTTCGAGCTTTTCGACTACCGACTGAATATCCGGCCAGTCAAATCCGAACCTGGCCGCTTCGTGCTGTAAACGCTCAGCGCGGTTGAATGCCGATAGTGCAGCAGAATGCTGGCCAAATTCAAGTTGAGAGGATGCAAAATTTTTCCTGGCAGATTTTTCCTGTTCTTTCAAAGTTTGCCATTGCTTGCTGAGCGCCTCGTCGTCTAAATCATTGTTGCCGTCGGCCGCGAACACATGAGGATGGCGGTGTATCATCTTGTTGACGATACCTTCCACCACATCGCTGAAATCAAAAATGCCCTTTTCTTTGGTAATGTGTGCATGAAACACGATATTGAATAGCAAATCACCCAGCTCTTCTTTCAGGTTATCCATATCGTCGCGCTCTATCGCATCGAGCGTTTCATGGGTTTCTTCCAACGTATAGGGTGCGATCGAGCGGTTGTCCTGTCTGATGTCCCAGGGACAACCATTTTGCGGGTCGCGCAGGGCCTTCACCACTTTGAGTAGATTGTCGATATTCATTTCATGCCCTTATACGGGTTATTATATTGCCAGAGAACCGGTTAACACTGGATAATACGAGGCTCGTTACACAGCCAGGCCATATCGCGACACTTGTGGAGAGTGGCCATTCGAGAAAGCACAATTATGAACGATAAAACTGAACAAATAACCGCCTGGCTGGATACCCTCGGATACCGGGATTATACCCTAAGCCGGGCCTCGGAAGATGCCAGTTTTCGCGCCTACCATCGGTTACATTACGGCGATAAATCCCGGATCGTAATGCAGGCACCGCCAGATAAAGAACCCTGCGATCAATTCATCAAGATTGCCAGGAAACTGCGCGGGGCGAATCTAAGCGCGCCCGAGATTATCGAAGCGAATCTATCGCAGGGATTCCTGATTTTGACCGATTTTGGCCAAATGCCTTATCTTTCAGTACTAGATGCCAAAAGCGAAGGCCCTCTCTATGCGGATGCCTTGTCGGCGCTGCTACAGATGCAGATTAATATCGACAGCGACGATTTACCAAATTACGATGAGTCCTTACTGATGCAGGAAATGGAGTTATTTCGCCACTGGTTCCTGGAGGAATTACTCGGGATCGAATTAAACCAGCTGCAATTGGAGCAATGGGGCTCGATTAAACAGATGCTGGTAAGAAATGCACTGGAGCAGCCGCAGGTTTTTGTGCACCGCGATTACCATTCGCGCAACCTGATGAAAATCGAACAGTGCAACCCGGGCATACTCGATTTTCAGGATGCAGTTAAGGGGCCCGTCACCTACGATCTGGTGTCCCTGCTACGCGATTGCTACATCGAATGGCCCGCGGTTCGAGTCGACCAGCTCGCACTGGATTATTACGAGTTCGCCAGAGTCAACGACCTGGTCGACGTGAAACCAGCGAAATTTATGCGCTGGTTTAACCTGATGGGAATACAGCGTCACCTGAAGGCGATCGGCATATTTTCGCGTTTGAAAATCCGTGATGGAAAAAAAGCTTATCTAAAGGATATTCCGCGCACGCTCGATTACCTGCGGCAGATCAGTGCAGAGGAAATGAGCATGGTGGGGCTTTATGCGCTTATCACCGATCTCGGGCTTACATTTCGCGTGAAATCGCTGTTGTTATGACCGTTTGCGCGATGATCCTCGCGGCGGGTCGTGGAGAGCGCCTGCGACCCTATACCGATAGCTGCCCTAAGCCGTTACTGAAAATCGCCGGCAAGCCGCTAATTTTTTATCATCTTGAATCGCTGGCCTTAGCCGGAATCAGCAAGGTGGTGGTGAATTTAAGTTGGCTCGGAGAGCAGATTGAATCAACCATAGGCGATGGTAGTCGATTCGGGCTAAAGGTCACTTATAGCAGCGAAACCGAGGCGCTCGAAACCGCCGGTGGCATCGTTCAGGCACTGGATTTGCTGGATGATCGATTTCTTGTCGTGAATGCAGACATCTATACCGACTATGCGTTCGAAAAACTACGCTCGGTTAACTCAAAGGCGCACCTGGTGCTGGTGGATAATCCAGACCATCATCGGCAGGGAGATTTTTCCCTGAATCGAGGGCTTTTGGGCAATGCTGCCTGTCATCGCCGGACCTTCTCCGGCATAGCGATCTATCACAGGTCTTTTTTTGAGCATCATGCGCCGGGAAGAAGGGCGCTGGCGCCGCTATTGTGCGAGGCCGCAGACGAAGGGTTGGTTAGCGCCGAATTGTTTGAAGGGCAATGGGTGGACGTAGGGACCGTGGA
>CAZJEJ010000204.1:0-3118 GCA_964544945.1 uncultured Gammaproteobacteria bacterium
GGCGCTGGCGCCTGGGTTAATAAACAGGCTGCAGTCTGGGTTTTGGGGAAGGCCATCACATCGCGAATAGAATTCGCGCCTGCCATCAACATCACCATTCGATCCAGGCCAAAGGCTATTCCACCGTGTGGAGGACAACCATAATTGAGCGCGGTTAACAGAAAACCGAATTTTTCCTCGGCTTCCTTTTGGTCGATTCCGAGCAGTTTCAACACCCGCTGCTGCATATCCTGCTGATGGATACGAATCGAACCACCGCCCAATTCGGTACCGTTGAGTACCATATCGTAGGCTCTGGAGAGCATATTGCCAGGATCTGCCTCTAGCTCGTCAGGATTTTCAGTACTCGGTGAGGTGAACGGATGGTGTAACGCATTCCATCGATCTTCGCGCTCGTCGCGCTCGAACATGGGAAAGTCAACCACCCAAAGAAAGCGCCAACCCTCTTCTACCAGGTTTAGATCCTGTGCGATCCTGACCCGCAATGCGCCCAGGGAATCATTCACGATATTGGCCCTGTCTGCACCAAAGAATATCAAATCGCCACTTTGTGCCTGGGTTCGACGCAGGATTTCAGCAATCGCCTCCTCGGGTAAAAACTTCAGGATCGGTGACTGCAATCCTTCCGGGCCCTGGTCGATATCATTACATTTGATATAGGCGAGCCCCTTGGCGCCGTAGCGGCCAACATATTCGGTATACCCATCAATTTCTTTACGCGTCAGTGCGTTGCCTCCCGGTATGCGTAACGCGGCGACCCTGCCCTGTGGATCGTTGGCGGGGCCTGAAAAAACCTTGAATTCTACGCCAGCCAGTAGGTCCGACACGGTGACCAGTTCCAGGGGAATACGCAAATCTGGTTTATCCGAGCCAAATCGTTCCATCGCCTGGGCATAACTGATGCGTGGAAAATCTGCATCGACACTTAGATTCATAACCGACTGGAACAACCCGCGCATCATATCTTCCATCATCGACATAATATCGTCCTCCCCCATAAAAGAAGTTTCGATATCGAGTTGGGTAAATTCGGGCTGACGATCTGCGCGTAAATCCTCGTCACGAAAACAACGTACGATTTGGTAGTAACGATCCATACCGGACATCATTAAGAGTTGTTTGAACAGCTGGGGCGACTGCGGCAGCGCAAAAAAATTGCCGCTTTGAGTGCGACTCGGCACCAGGTAATCACGAGCACCTTCCGGTGTAGCCCGTGTCAGCATCGGGGTTTCAATATCCAGGAATTCGTTGTTTTCAAGCCAGCTACGCAGAAAATGAGTCACCCGCGCACGCAACTGCATGCGGTACTGCATTTCCGGCCTGCGCAAATCGATATAACGGTATTTGAGACGAAGATCGTCGTGTACTTCATCGTCATCGAGTTGAAAAGGTGGGGTTTCGGAACTGTTGAGAATTTGCAGACTACGCGCCAATAATTCTACTTCACCGGTAGGCATGTCTGGATTTGCGGTTCCCTCGGGTCGAATTCGTAGCTCTCCTTCGACCTTTAGTACGAATTCATTTCGCAGTCTTTCAGCATCGGCAAAAATAGCCGCGTCGTCAGGGTCGAATACCACCTGCAGCATGCCTTTTCTGTCTCGCAGATCAACAAAAATAACACCACCGTGGTCACGACGACGGTTGACCCAGCCACAGACCGTAATTTTCTGGTCGATATGTTGCGGGTTAAGTTCACCACAGTAATGCGTTCGCATAGTTTCGTAATCCAAATGTTAAGAGTATTTGCCTAAGGACTTGTCAGGTCAGGGGCCGCCCTGGCCCACAACGTGTAAATAATATTACCAGAGGCCTGGTGCAGACTAGGCTGCAGTGTCTTTTTTCGCTGGCGCTTCCTTTTTACCCGAAGTATCCTGCTTTGGTGTAGATTCCTTTTTCTTCGCGCCCGAATCTACGAGATTTTTTTGCCCGGCAGATTTAAAATCGGTCTCATACCAGCCCGACCCGCTGAGCCGAAACGCCGATGCTGAAATCTTTTTCTTTAATGAAAGTTTACTACAGGCCGGACACTCAATAAGTGGGGCATCGCTCATTTTTTGCAATGCTTCATGAGCATGATCGCACGCGTTACAAATATACTCATATATGGGCATGGTCGATCTCCGTTAGAATTGCACAAGTCACAAAAAAGGCACGGGATTTTATAACAGACTGGCACGATTTCCAATATCCAGTTATCTTCGAGGTCGCTTTAAATAGGGTTTTACACGTCACATTGCTGAAATCGGTAAAAAACTTCGCTTATTGATATCACTTAAAACAGCTTCAGGAGAATAATATCGGGTCTAAACCACTAATTTTCAAGTTTAAAACCAGGCACGCGGAGCTGTCGATCAGGCAAAGCGCCAATATACTTGAATTACACGCCAACTCTAAAGACTTGCATAGCGTGATTAACCTGAATGCACCCCAAAAACTGGCGCTGAAAAACCTCGAATACCTGGTGGGATTGCTGCTATTTTTGCCTGAACCTGAAAATATACTATTGCTGGGAACGGGTGGCGGTTCACTGGTTCACTTTCTACGATTTCACTACCCAAAAGCCCGGTTGGTCGCGGTAGACGTTGATGCAGAGCTTCTGGATATTATGCACCAGAAGATGCGATTACCCAAAGCAGACCCATGCCTTAGCTATGTGATTGACGACGCCGACCACTACCTACGCCATTGCACCCAGCGGTTCGATTTGATTCTGGTCGACATTTTTAACGGAACTCAATCCCCAGAATGGCTACTAGAACTTCAGAGTATGCAGCGCTTCTACTCGCTATTATCTGATCAGGGCGCTGTTGCCTACAACCTGTTAATCGACAGTCCCCACGCGTTCAAACAATTTTACCGGAGTCTGCGACAGGCCTTTGACAACCAAACCCTGGTATTGTCGGCGGAGGGATTCGATAATACGATTACCTATGCTTTGCGCTACCAGCCGACGGGGCACGATATGCTGTGGTATATGCAGCGGGCTTCGACCCTGGGTGAGGTACACGACATCGACTACCTGTCGGTGTTATCAGCGATATATGATGCGAACTCCACAGGATCGGGGATCATTTAAAGAGTATTCTAAAGTGAAAATTGGTCGAATGAATTCGACCCT
>CAZJEJ010000205.1:0-3108 GCA_964544945.1 uncultured Gammaproteobacteria bacterium
TTATATCATCATGGTTGATTTTTTGGCCCAATAAATTCGGCCCTACAGGGGGCATTAAATCTGGTTTGTTTCAATTTTCACCATCTGGCTGCTCCCAAAACTGTATCAGTGATTGTTCTAGAGTATCGATATCGCCACAATCCTGTACCTGCCAATGGCCTGGCAAATGTGCATAATACCCGGCCTGCTTGAAGCGACGGTCGAGCAACACCACCACTCCGCGATCGGTTTCACTGCGGATCACGCGCCCGGCGCTTTGTTGTACGCGCGTGATTCCGGGAAATCGGTAGGTGTAATCGAAACCGTTTAATTGCAGGCGTTCGAAATCCTGCTGGATTAACTGTTGTTCGGTATTCGCCTGCGGTAATCCAACCCCGACGATAATCGCACCGATCAACGACCGACCGAAATAGTCGATACTTTCGGCGAAGATGCCCCCCATAATCGCAAATCCGAGGGTATTTTCACGCTCGAAGAAACGGGCCAGATACTGCGCGCGTTGCTGTAGATCCGAATCTCTGGTCTGCACCATGGTCTCGACCGAGCTAAAGAGTTTACAAAAACGCTGGTGCACCTTTTGCATAAACGCGTAGGACGAAAAAAACACCAGGTAGTTTCCCGGTCGGGTTTCGTAACAGCGGTGGATCGTTGTGCAAATTCCGTCGATATGCCGGTCGCGATAACGGTAACGCGTATCCACATAATGGCCGACGCTAACCTGCAGGTGTTCGAGCGGAAAGCTCGACGCCAGTCTGAGTGTTTGGGTTTGCTCGGTAAGGCCCAGTGCCGATTGAAAGTATCCGGCTGGTGATAGCGTGGCCGAGAAGCCGCACAGAGCGCTAAACATTGGGTAGCATTGTTGCAGGTACTCAAATGCGTTGAGGCACAGGAGTTTGGCCTCTCGCTCGAAAGGCGGTTTTTTAACAATGGTTCGATGGTGCGAACCGTAAAGACTGGCTATGCATTGAAATCGAAAAATTGCCCTGGAGAATTCCAGCGTTTCGGGCGCGATTCGCTTTTTACTAAAGATTTCCAACCCAAGTTTCTCACTGAATCGGTGGGTGGCGCGCGCCAGTACCGCCGGGACTTCGCTACTGACGACTTCGTCTTTGGCTTGTTCAAGCGCACACTTGTTGAGTGCGTTGGCGATACTGTTGATCGCGCGGCTCATCGCATGACTGTTTGGTGCCAGGCTTGCGGCGCGTACCTGGCGCCGACTGATACTGGCCGTATACATACCGCGTGCACGGTCGACCAGGTTGTGCAATTCGTCGATCAGCAATACCTTGCGTCTGGTGTTGGTTTTGAAATAACTCATTTGTGCCATAGGGTCGAATATATAGTTGAAGTCACAAACGATGATGTCCACCCAGGGCAACATTTGCAGCGTGAGTTCGAACGGGCATAGATCATGACGATCTGCGACCGCTTTGATTTGTTCGCTGGAGAGCCTGCGTAGCCGTAACAGCGCCTCCCGAGCCGCAGGCAGACGGTCGAAAAAACCGAGTGTGCGCATACACTTTCCATCCTCGTTGAACTCGTCGATATCACCCGCGCAGGCGCAGCACTTAGCCTTGGCCTGGATGACCAGGTAGTTGATCTGTAATCCCCTGTCGATCATTTGTTCGATCGCCTTGAGCGCTTCGTTTTGCCCCGAAGTCTTGGCCGAGAGGTAAATGATTTGATCGGTGATATCCTCGCCTATCGCCTTGACCGACGGAAACAGGGTGCTGATGGTTTTGCCCGAACCGGTCGGGGCTTCGACCAGTAGCCGGTTGCTGTTTTGAATCGCGCGGTAAACCTGTGCGGAAAATCGGTATTGTTCGGCGCGATATTCTTTAAAAGGGAACTCCAGCGTACGGGCGCTGGTTAGCAATTCTTTGCGCTGGCCTGAAACCAGTCGATGCCAGTCCAGGTAGCGTCGCAGGGTCTGGTGTAAAAAATCGTCCATTTCGGCACGGGTGAATGTCTTGCTCGCACGATGTTCCTGGCAATTGAACAGGTTGACGTAGTTGACGCTCACGGCTATTTCGTCGAGCTCGTGCTCATGCGCGTAACAGGCGGCATAGCACTTGACCTGTGCCCAGTGCACCGTATTGTAATCCTCGGACAACTCGACCATGAAACTGTAAACGGTTTTGATTTCTTCCACCCGGGGCGGGGTTTCTTTGGCGAATACCAGGTCCACGCGACCGCCAAGCTCGACCTGGTATTCATCGAGGTGAATTTCCCGCCTGAGGGTTTGCTCGGCAGTCGCATTCGCCTGGTATCGCTTTTGAATTTTCTGATGGGTCTGAATTCCTTCCTGCGCGCTCGCACTCGGCCCCCCGTCGTAGCCCAGATCGCCGCTTCGGCAGCAAAACTCGACCAGCTCGCGAATCCCGAGCTTGAGTGAAACGCTCATACTTCCGGTTCCCAGCGCACCCGCGCGAGTGCGTGCGGAATATCGTGTTTGGAAAAAAACTGCATCCAGCGTTGCTGGTTTTTTTGCAGGCTATCGCCTGGGCCTTTGACTTCGATTAACCGATAACCAGTGTCGGCTGGGAACAACACCAGGTCTGGAAAACCGGCGCGGTTGTTGCGCAAATCGAGCAGGATACGCTCGAATATTGACATCCAGTGAGCAAATTCAATTCGCGTTAGCGCCAGTTCGATTATATCGAGATTAAGCGCCTGCCAGTTGACCAGGGGATTCATCAAGCCATGCTTCACCGCCCAGCATTCACGCGCACGTTTCAAAATATCTGTATTGCAGGATATCGACGACCAGACCAGCTCCAGCCGCGACGTGCGTTTTTGGTGAAAATCATGCGCGTAAAAATCTGTCGGACGGTGTTGGAAGGGATGGTAGAAAGCGCCAGGTATCGGCGCGAATATTACCTCCCAGATCAGCAGGCCGAGTACACCGGTGAACAGCGAGTTTTCAAGATAGAAACACTGGTTGGTATTTTCCTGCGCGAGTAGGTGATCGACCACGGCCAGCTCGACGCTATCCTGTCGGGGTAAATTGAATTCAAATTGCTCCGGTTTGTAGTTCAAGCCCGGCGCATTAAAAGCAGCAGGGTTTTCGATCTTGATCATATCCCCATCACCAACCCCAAGCGGTCC
>CAZJEJ010000206.1:0-2826 GCA_964544945.1 uncultured Gammaproteobacteria bacterium
CTCGATCTTCGACTCCGGCCAACTTGGCGATTACGTTCCTGCCCTGTAACCGCCCTTCAATTTCTACCGCCTGTAGCCGATCATCCTCTTCCAGCAGCCACGGGTTGTAACTCACTATATTTTCACGCGGGCTGGTATTTGAAAATACCCTGACCCAGCCCTTAATACCTTGAGCACCGGTAATATGCCCAACACAGATCGCTTCATCCTGGTGTCGGCGCATATACACTCGTTACGACTTCAAGCCGCTTTTTGGGACCCCTTGATCAAACTGGCAACGCGTTCGCTAGTCTGCGCTCCTTTTGAAACCCAGTAGTCGATACGTTCGATATCGAGTCGAAGTGCTTCTTCCTGACCACGAGCCTGTGGATTAAAGAAACCGACACGCTCGATATAGCGACCGTCTCTGGGGCTGCGGCTATCGCTCACCACCACATGGTAGAAGGGACGCTTCTTAGAACCGCCGCGAGCCAATCGAATTGAAACCATAAATAACCTCTAAATGTCATCAGACAACAGTGTGCATCTGACCCGGAGATCAGAAGACCGCGTATTGTACCTAAAAATACTGCGCTGTGAAGTCCATAAAGGCACTTTTTTACGGGTTAATATGCCAATAAACTCATAATCTCTTCACCCGCTTCATCCCCAGTGCAGCCGAATCCGATTATGCCATCTTCGTGGCCCGCCATCGCCAGCACTTTTTTGTTGTCAAATGCACCTTGTCGATACAGACGATTCATTTCATTAGCCATTTCGGCCGTACCATACGCGATCTCGGCACTGGTTTCCGGCAGACATAACACCGCTCGCTGGCTCCAGATATGCGGGCTATGGACATGAAAGACAAATTGAACACTGGCATCAAATGCGTAAACCGCCGCATGGGTAAGTGCTTCCGATGAAGGCTTGACCGGTCCTTCTGCCTCGATCCGGTTTCTTGATGCATTCGCACCAGTTACCAGCGAGTAGTCTGCCGGTGCAAGGCTTGCAAGATAACCCGTTTGAGTGCCCGAAATCAGAAAGCGAACCTCGTCCAACCGCTCAGATATATTACCGAACCCCAGGCCATCGTATCGCTCAGGATGCTGACCGAGAATATCGGCCTGCTTAAAACGGCGATACCATCGACTCAGGCTGCTAAAATCGTGATTGCCTATCGGGTCGGTCTTGCGATACAGCAAATCATATTTTATGACGCCTTCCAGCTCATGCATGGCTAGCGACCATATTTTGCCTGTTCCGGGAACAAACCTGCTAATCCGGACTCCGAAGCCTCGCACAAGCCACGTTCTGTAATCAACCCGGTAACAAGACGTGCCTGGGTGATATCGAAAGCGGGATTAGCGGCTCGGCTGGTTGGTGGTGTCAACCGCACCTGTGCTACTTCACCTTGCTCCAGGCATCCAGGAATGTGTGTCACCTCTTCGGGAGCGCGTTCCTCGATGGGTATCTGGCGACATCCATCGGTAATTTCCCAGTCAATGGTCGGCGAGGGTAACGCGACATAAAATGGAATACCGTTATCCTTCGCTGCCAACGCTTTCAGGTAGGTGCCAATTTTATTGGCGACATCGCCATTTCTCGTCGTTCTATCGGAGCCAACGATAACCAGATCGACGTCTCCCTTTTGCATCAGATGCCCACCCGCATTATCGACGATGACGGTGTGCGCTATACCCTGCTCGCCTAGTTCCCAGGCGGTCAAGCTCGCACCCTGATTACGGGGCCTGGTTTCATCGACCCAGACATGGATCGGTATTCCCAGTGCTTGCGCGTGATATATTGGCGAGGTTGCCGTCCCCCAATCCACGGTCGCCAGCCACCCTGCGTTGCAATGGGTGAGAATATTGACAGGTCTGCCGGGGTTTCGAGTAGCAATGTCTTCGATCAGAGATAAGCCGTGAATACCGATCATACGGCAAATTTCAATATCTTCTTCAACAATAATCTCCGCTTCAAATTTAGCCGTAGCAGAAAGACTGGAACCTTCAGATTCGAGTCTCGACATGACGCGAGAGACTGCCCAGACAAGATTAACCGCTGTTGGTCTCGCCTCTTTCAATCGATTTGCCTCTTGCTTCAGAAATTCGATATCGTTATTTCCACGTTCCGAATCGATTGCCGCCAGATAAAGTCCCCAGGCTGCTGTAGCGCCAATCAGCGGCGCACCTCTGACATGCATATCCCTGATGGCGCGAATAGCATCGTCGAGGGATCGTAATTCCTCGATGACAAAGGCATGGGGTAAGGCGCTCTGATCGATGATTTGAACGCAGTCCGGATCACCCGACTTCAACCAGATCGTCCGATGCGGCTTGCCCTTAACCAGCACCACTATCTCCAAAGACTATTTTCATAAAACTGCACGAACCCATTAATAATTTGAATCATATAACATTTAACAGGCAAAGTGAGAAGGGTGTATTCGCTATCGCTCGCTGCGAGGTGAGGGCTGCTCAGGGGCTGGAAATAATCATACCCGCGATTGGAGTCTTGAATTTAATTTGAGGATAATTCAGGATTGTATCAGCGATCTAGTAAAGTCCGTGAATTGTTTTTGCGGGTATTAACCGGTGTATGATTTTTTTACGTCAGATTATTCTTTGAGGAGTTCTGATAGCCAGACTTGATAGGATTCGGGGCTAATACCGAAATTTTGATTAGTATCTGAAACATTCTCGGTTTCTGAGTTACTGTCACTTTCGCTATTTTTATCGCCCTTATCGCCGCCTTTATCGCCGCCTTTATCGCCGCCCTTATCGCCGCCTTTATCGCCGCCTTTATCGCCGCCTTTATCGCCGCCCTTATCGCCGCCTTTATCGC
>CAZJEJ010000206.1:2926-3053 GCA_964544945.1 uncultured Gammaproteobacteria bacterium
CGCCTTTATCGTCGCCTTTATCGTCGCCTTTATTGCCGCCCTTATCGCCGCCCTTATTGCCGCCCTTATCGTCGCCCTTATCGCCGCCTTTATCGTCGCCTTTATTGCCGCCCTTATCACCGCCCTT
>CAZJEJ010000207.1:0-1596 GCA_964544945.1 uncultured Gammaproteobacteria bacterium
ACATGTAGGGCCGAATTTATTCGGCCGGTCATTAGGAAAGCAATGTTCAATAAATTTCTGATCGCAGGCCAAAATAACGATAGATTTATGGGAATCGGGATCCAATCCTGACGGGCTTCACTTCCCCTTATTTTTCAGTCTTTTCGGTTTACCTTTATCCTTGTTGCGTTTTTTGTTTTTAGGTTTTGTCCGTCCCGCTGGCTTTGCTGCGCTTGCAGGTGCGGCCAACTTTTCATCTTTTTCCTGCCTGTCTGGTCTGTCTGGTCTGTCTGGTCTGTCTGGTCTGTCTGGTCTGTCTGGTCTGTCTTGTCTGTCTTGTCTGTCTTGTCTGGAAATTAACAGCAGTTTTCCCGAAACCCTGACTTTTTTTAAGGTATTGAATACCTGCTTTGGCATCCCTTCGGGCAAGTCAACCAGGCTGTGGTCTTCAAAAATATTAATTCGGCCAATATCCTTGCTATCCATACCTGTTTCGTTGGCAATCGCGCCAACAATGTTGCCCGGCATGACCCCGTGATCGTGGCCCACTTCAATCCGGTAACGTTGCATTCCCTGCTCGGGTGTAGACTCTTTCCTGTTTGAGTGCCCACGCTCTCTTCTCGGTTTTTCTTCACCTCTACTGCGTTCTTTTTGCCAACTTTTTTCGTCGTTTCGAATCGGCTTGCTCGGTAACAGGAAAGGCGTGTCGCCCTGTAGCATTTGTGCCAGTGCTGCAGCAATTTCGAGCCCCGTCACATCGTGTTCCTGCTGATATTGTTCGACCAGTTGATTAAACAGTGCCATCTGCTCGCCTGCCATGGTATCGGTTATACGCTGCTTGAATCTGATGATTCGCCGCTCGTTGATGGAATCTGTCGAAGGCAGTTCCATGAAGTCGATTTTCTTGCCCGTGGCCTTCTCGATTGCTCCCAGCAAGCGTTTTTCGCGGGGTGCGACAAACAGGATGGCATCGCCTTTGCGCCCAGCACGACCGGTGCGTCCGATACGATGCACATAGGCTTCGGGATCGTAGGGGATATCGTAATTCACCACATGACTAATGCGTTCCACGTCGAGACCGCGCGCGGCAACGTCGGTGGCGACCAGAATATCCAGTTTCCCGCGTTTTAAATTTACAATCGCGCGCTCACGCTGGGTCTGGGGAATATCGCCATTCAAGGCCGTCGAGGCATATCCGCGTGCCTCCAACTTTTCCGACAGTTCCAGTGTTGCGGTTTTGGTACGCACGAAAATCAGCATCGCATCGAATGGCTCGGCTTCGAGAATGCGGGTCAGTGCATCGAGCTTATGCACGCCGCTCACCGGCCAGAATCGTTGGCGGATGGTCTCGGCCGTCATTGTTTTCAAGCGGATGGTAATTTCTACAGGCTTGTTTAAATAACGCGTGGCGATACGCCGGATCGGTTGCGGCATGGTCGCCGAAAACAGGGTGATTTGTCGCGTGGGTGGGGTTTTATCGAGTATCCATTCCACATCGTCGATAAAGCCCATATGCAACATTTCATCAGCCTCGTCGAGCACCATCGTGACCAGCTTATCGAGTTTCAAATTTCCACGGCGCATGTGATCCATTACCCGCCCCGGGGTTCCCACGAT
>CAZJEJ010000207.1:1696-3016 GCA_964544945.1 uncultured Gammaproteobacteria bacterium
ATGGTTTGCGCCTGGATAGGAGAAGGTGTTTCATAACCAACATCGTCGAGTGCTTTAAAGATAGGTTTTGTCAGCGCCAGTTGATTAAACGCGGTAACCGGTTCGGTAGTCATGGGTAGTGCCTGAGAGTGATTATGCCTGGCAGAAAGAACAAACTATTTTGCCCAGGCGCAAAAAGGTTGCGCAGTGTAACGGTTTGTGCCCGCGCGTGCATGTTTTAATTGCTAAAGTTGTTAAAATACGATGGGTATACTGATTTAAGCCTGGGTACAAACGATTCATGTCTGACCGTTATTCGCATAGTTCTCTTATAGAATTCTCCACCGCTTTATTCGGGGCAACCGGTTTGGCTCCCGAGCGCGCCAAAGTGATGGCGAGTGTTTTCCTCGAAGCCGACCTGCTCGGTTTTACCACGCACGGCATGAATCGTGTAGCGAGCAACCTGAGCTGGCTGCAACAGGGAGATTCAAGAATTTCCGGAGAACCCGAAGTGCTCGCTGATCGCGCTAACCTGTTTAACTGGGATGCTAATTTTCTGCCCGGCCCCTGGGTCATGTCCCAGGCCATCGAGCAATGCATCGAACGGGTTGCATCGCGCGGTATTGTTTGTGCAACGATCCGGCGCAGCCAGCATATCGCTTGCCTGGGTGCTTATTGTCCGAAAATTGTCGAGGCGGGTTACCTGGCATTGATCACCTGTTCGAGCCCGAATGAAAATAACGTGTGCGCACACGGTGGCATTGAGCCGATTTTCTCAGCCAATCCGATCGCCTTCGTCGCACCGGCACCCGACTATCCGATCCTGTTCGATATCAGTATGTGCATCACCGCCGGTGGTTACGTCAGCCGTGCACAACGCGAGGGTAAAAAGCTGCCAGGGAAATTCCTGAAAACCCCGGATGGAGAAATCACCGACGACCCATCGATTTTTTTTGGTGATCCCCCGGGGAGCATTCTACCGATTGGCGGTGAGTCCCACGGCTACAAGGGTTATGCGCTCTCGCTGATGACCGAAATACTGAGCATGGCACTCGGTGGTTACGGTCGAGCTAACGACAGCATCGTCACTGACGGTGAAGCCAACTCGGTCTTTATTCAAATGATCGACCCCGCAGCCTTTGGCCCAATCGAGCACTTCATGCAGCAAACACAGGCGATAAAAATGCTATGCGAAAACAGCCACAGCAAACCGGGCGATGAAGCCGTTCGAGTCCCTGGTCAACGCGCCTGGCAGCGACGCCAGCACCAGATCGAAAATGGCGTCGAGCTATATCCGACGATCATGCAGGATTTAAAGCCCTGGGCTGAAAAACTGGGCGT
>CAZJEJ010000208.1:0-2903 GCA_964544945.1 uncultured Gammaproteobacteria bacterium
TGGTTAGAATACCGGCCTGTCACGCCGGGGGTCGCGGGTTCGAGTCCCGTCCACTCCGCCACCAATAGAGGCGCTCTTAACGAGCGCCCCATACCGCAGGATTCCGCTAAAAGCCGTGGAAATAAATCATGCTTCAAGCAATTAGAGATAAAGTTACAGGCTGGATAGCCTATACGATTGTATTTTTGATCAGCGTTCCATTCGCACTTTGGGGCGTAAATTCCTATCTTGGCGGCGGCGAAGCTTTACCCGCCGCGACGGTAAACGGGGTAGATATTACGGTAAGGGAGTTCGATAAGGCTTACGCTAGTTATCGTCAACAATTATCCCAGGTTTTCGGGGGGGTGATTCCCGCGGGCCTGGATATTGAAATACTGCTAAAAGACCAGGCTTTAACCCAACTGATAGAAGCTTCGGTACTGCGTAATTACGCCCGTGAAAAGGGATACCGAATCGGGGATGATGAACTAAACCGACTCATTCGTTCGATGGATGATTTTAAGATCGACGGGAAGTTTGACTCGTCGGTATACCAGGCACAACTGAGGTCGCAAGGCTACTCCACCGCCGGCTTTGAGCAGGAGTTTAGGCAGAGACAGGCCACCGGGCAGTTACAGGCAGGTATAGTTGCGACAGCCTTTATCCTGCCGCAGAGCCAAAATCAATTTACCTATTTGTCAAATCAGACACGAAAAATTCGTGTTCTGACTCGTCCTATAGGCGCGGCATCAATTGAGATAAGCGACTCCGAAATAGAAGATTACTACCAGGCCCAGGCGGAGCTTTTTATGAGCCCTGAACGAATCAAGGTCGATTTTCTGGAGCTGAGTCTTGAGGCGGTAAAAGCTTCGATAGAGATTTCGGAGGACTTATTGATTGATCGATATCAGAATACGAAGGATGCTTACAAACTTACGGAATTTCGAGAAGCCAGCCATATTTTGCTGACACTGGATGAAGATGCCTCCCAACAGGAAAGCGACAGGGTTCGTAAACGTGTTCTTGAAATTAAACAACTGGTCGTTGAGGGTGGAGACTTTGCTTCGCTGGCGCGGGAGTATTCACAAGATCCAGGTTCTGCGGGTGAAGGCGGAAATCTAGGTGAAATAGAGCGTGGTATGATGGTTCAGCCATTTGAAACCGCCTTATATGCCATGCAGGCTGGCGAGTTAAGCGATCCGGTGAGATCCTCGTTTGGCTGGCATTTGATCAAACTGAATCGAATAGGCGGTGGCGTTACCAAATCTTTTAGCGACGTCAGCGCGGATCTGGAAGACGAAGTGAGAACCGAAATGGCAGAAAGCCAGATTTTCGATATGGTGGAGAACTTGTCTAACCTGGCTTACGAGCAACCGGATTCCCTGTTACCGGCAGCTGAGCAATTCGATCTAGAAGTGCAAACCTCTGACTGGTTTGATCGCGAAACTGGATCTGGTATCGCCTCTGAGCCTGCGGTCAGGAATCGTGCTTTTTCCGACGATGTAGTAAACCAGGGTCTCAATAGTGAGGTAATAGAGCTTGTCGATAATCGGGTTGTTTTTGTTCGATTGAACCAATACCAGCCAGCTTCGCAGATATCGCTCGAACAGGTGAGGGGTGAGATAGAGCAAAAATTAAAACAGCAAAAAGGCAGAAACGATAATATCGAGACTGGCAAACAGGCCCTGGGAAGTTTGACAGGCGGCGATACTCTAGATGCGATCGCCACCGACTGGGGGCTTACAATTATTGAAAGTGATTTTGTCAGTCGCGATAGTTCAGAGTTTAATCCGGCGCTATTAAAGCAGGCATTTAAGATGAAAAAGCCTGAAGGTGGTCTGGTTTTTGAAGGTTTTTCTCACGGCAATGGAGACTACTCGCTGATCGAGTTGTCAGCGGTTTTATCAAACGATTCAGATCCTGATGAAGAAGGGTTTAAAAATTTAAGTGCTGTATCGGCTAACCTGGAATATATGTCTGTTATCAAGGCGCTCACTAACGAGGCTGAAGTCGAGAAATCGCCAATAGAATAATAAGCGCAACCTTAAAAAGGCGGGCTTCACCTGATCAATTGTCGAGTACGCCCATGCTGACGATATTGTAACCCGAGTCAACATATATATTTTCCCCAGTGATACCCGACGCCAGGTCTGAACATAAGAACGCCCCGGTATTACCTACCTCTTCGATAGTAACATTGCGCCTGAGTGGAGAATTGTGAGACACCTCGTCAAGTATTTTCTTGAAGCTCCTGATGCCTGCAGCGGCCAGGGTTTTGATCGGGCCAGCCGAAATCGAATTAACCCGGATGCCTTCCGGCCCAAGCGCTGCCGCCAGGTATCGAACGTTAGCCTCCAGGCTGGCTTTGGCGACACCCATGATATTGTAGTTCGGTAGGGCGCGCTCAGATCCGAGATAAGTCATCGTGATAATGGCGCCATTGGTGTTTTGCATCATAGGCCGAGCGGCTTTAGCCATCGCAGCCAGGCTGTATGAACTGATATCGTGGGCTATACGAAATCCTTCCCTGTCCAGGTTAGCCAAATAGTCTCCGTCGAGGGCTTCACGCGGGGCAAATGCGACCGAGTGTACCAGCGCATCCAGTGAGCTCCAGTGTTTTTCAAGTTCACCAAACAATCCAGTGATTTCATTATCGATTGCGACATCGCAGGGGATGACAATATCAGAGTCGAATTCGCGGGCAAATTTTTCTACCCTGGGTTTGAGTCTTTCATTGGCATAACTGAAAGCAAGTTTGGCACCTTCACGGTACATTGCCTGGGCGATACCATAGGCGATTGAACGGTTGCTGGCAATGCCAACAATAAGTGCTTTTTTACCGCTTAGAAATCCCATGATATGCCCTGAAATAGAAAGTTTTATTTTCTCAGTGTAGATGCCATCATGCAATCAATAAGTTTAAT
>CAZJEJ010000209.1:0-2839 GCA_964544945.1 uncultured Gammaproteobacteria bacterium
ATGCATTATAAACCCGATGATGAGATGGCCTTTGCCTCCGTCGAATACATCATGCGCGATGTCGACTGGGGTTGGTTGATTCGCTATTTGCATTCGACCGGATCCTCGGCCTTTTTCGTCGTGGTTTATCTGCATATGTTTCGCGGGGTGATGTACGGCTCGTACCAGAAACCACGTGAATTGATCTGGTTGTTTGGTATGTTTATCTATCTTGCGATGATGGCCGAAGCGTTCATGGGATACCTGCTGCCATGGGGACAGATGTCATACTGGGGTGCACAGGTTATTATCTCCCTGTTTGGTGCTATTCCTGTTATCGGGGACGATCTGACAATATGGATTCGCGGCGATTTTGTAATTTCCGATGCTACTTTGAATCGGTTTTTTGCATTGCACGTAGTCGCGGTTCCGCTAGTTTTGCTAATGCTCGTGGTGATGCACGTGATCGCTTTGCACGAAGTGGGATCGAATAATCCCGAAGGAATCGAAATCAAGGAGCATAAGGATGAAAATGGTATCCCGCTCGATGGAATCCCGTTTCACCCCTACTATTCGGTGAAAGATATTGTCGGCGTGGTTGTGTTTCTGATTCTGTTTAGCGTTGTGGTGTTCTTTATGCCTGAAATGGGTGGATACTTCCTTGAGTACGCTAATTTTACACCGGCCGATCCGCTCAAAACACCAGAGCACATTGCACCGGTGTGGTATTTCACGCCATATTACGCAATCTTGAGGGCCATACCGGATAAATTAACAGGCGTTATTGCCATGTTCGCCGCTATTTTTATGCTATTTACCCTGCCCTGGATCGACCGTGGGAAAGTACACTCGATCCGTTATCGTTCGAGTGCTTTCAAATGGTTACTAGTGATGTTTGTGGTTAGTTTTGTAGGCCTTGGGTATCTCGGTTCCTTACCAGTTAACGATACCAGGACTTTTTTAGCCCGGGCTTATAGTATCGGGTATTTCAGTTTTTTCCTTGGCCTCTGGTGGATTAGTAAAAACGAAAAGACAAAACCGGTTCCAGAGAGGATTCAATAATGAAGAAGGTTTTAATAATTGCCGCAGGCTTATTGTTTCCTGTACTGGGCTGGGGTGCTGCCGACACCTTTCCCAACGATAAGATCGAGATCGACTGGAATGACAAAGCATCGATGCAACGGGGTGCCCGCACCTTTGCCAACTATTGCCAGAGCTGTCATTCGGCGAAGTATTCGCGATATAACCGGGTCGGACAGGATCTTGGTATCCCGGACGATCAGGTACTTGAAAACCTGATATTTACCACCGAAATTAACGGCGATAAAACCAAGGTAGGCGAGTTGATGGAAACCACCATGACGCCCGAATATGCCCTAAAGGCTTTTGGGGTGGTACCGCCGGATCTATCTCTGATTGCCCGTTCGCGCGGGGTGAACTGGTTGTATAACTATTTGCGGGGGTTTTATGTCGACGAGTCACGCCCTCTGGGGATGGATAACGGGGTGTTTGAAAAGGTAGCGATGCCGCACGTGCTGGTTGGATTGCAGGGTTATCAACAGGCCAGAAAAGCCATGCGCCCGGACGGCCAGGGTGGTGAGCGCGAGGTCATCGTTGGTTTCGATATAATTCAGCCGGGTAGTCAGTCGAAATCAGAATATGATCAAACCGTGTTTGACCTGGTAGGCTTCCTCGACTATCTTTCCGAACCCTATCGTCAAACGCGTATTAATGTCGGTAAAGGTGTTATCATATTCCTATTTCTATTCCTGATTCTTGCTTATCTCCTCAAGAAAGAATACTGGAAAGACATACATTAAAAGAAGGTTTTCATTATGTCAGTAGTGGCCAATCGCCGGTCGGTGATGAGTTGTTTTTCATCGCCGGTCGACCCCGAATGCCATCGTGCGCGTATAGTACTCGCGGAAAAAGATATAACCGTTGAAATTCACGATGTCGATATGGATAATCTGCCCGAAGACTTGATCGACCTGAATCCCTATGCGACTGTTCCTACGATGGTCGATCGGGATCTCGTGCTCTACAATTCAAGGGTGCTGATCGAGTATCTCGACGAACGCTTCCCACACCCACCCCTGATGCCGGTCGATCCGGTATCAAGAGCCAAGAGTCGACTAGCCCTGTTTCGCATTGAAAGTGACTGGTTTAGTCTGCTCGGTGATATAGAAAAAGGCACCGAAAAAAAGAAGGCTCAGGCCAAGAAGGCGCTAACCGAAAGTCTGATTAATTCAGCCGAAGTATTTTCTGCAATGCCTTATTTTCTGTCGAACGATTTCAGCCTGCTAGATTGCAGTATTGCGCCGATCCTGTGGCGTTTGCCCTACTATGGCATCGATTTACCCCCTTCCGCGAAGCCGGTGACCGAATATATGAAAAGGGTATTTGCCCGGCCTTCGTTTCAGACTAGCCTTTCTGAACAGGAAAGGGACATGGTTGCCTGATAAATGCATTCCAGCAAACCTTATTTAATTCGTGGTCTCTACGAATGGTTACTGGATAATGAAGTCACGCCATACATTCTGCTCGATACCAGCTACGAAGGAGTGGTGATTCCGAAAGGCCTCGCGACCGACACGAAGCTGGTGCTGAATCTCGCGCCCTCTGCGATCGATAAGCTGGAAATGACCAATGATTATCTATCGTTTTCAGCCCGCTTCGGCGCGGCGGCGCAAGACGTTTTTTGCCCGATGGAATCCATTCTGGCTATTTACGCCCGAGAAAATGGAGAAGGGATGATGTTTACGCCCGAATCGGAGGAATCTTTGGTGAGGGATGATGTAGCAGGCGCAACCAGCAAGTTAAAAAAGTCCGTCCGTCCAGGGTTGAAAATCGTTAAATA
>CAZJEJ010000210.1:0-2809 GCA_964544945.1 uncultured Gammaproteobacteria bacterium
CTGCAGATAGCGAGTACCGATAACCTGGAAGACCTGCATGATGCCTTGCAGATCGTAATGGGCTGGACCAATTCACACCTGCATGAATTTGTGAGTGGGCGCGATCGGTACGGCCTTCCGGATGAGGAATTTTCGCCTGAAGTTCATGATGAAGTCGACTATCGTATAGACCAGCTTTTACACAAGGAAAAGGACAGGCTTATTTATTCGTATGATTTCGGGGATGGCTGGGAGCATGAACTGGTACTCGAAAAAATCCTGCCGTATAAAACCGATACTGTTTTGCCGGTATGCCTGAAAGGGAGTCGAGCCTGTCCACCCGAAGATGTCGGGGGAATCCCGGGTTATGAAATGTTCCTGGAGACAATCTCCGATCCTGCACACCCCGATCATGAAGACACGCTGGAGTGGGTTGGCGGGAGTTTTGACGCTGAGCACTTTGATCTGTCCGAAACGAATGAATTGTTGCGCGAATATTGCGACTGATCGCTAGCGCATACACGCATTTCACAGTCATGCAAAAATCCAGGCCCGTAAAAGGCCGTGGCGCCAGCAATAACATGAGCCAGGATATCTTAATATTGCTGAAGTTGGTGAGTCTGCACCAGAATCCCCAACTCATATACAATAACCCCCGCCCCATAATGTAATCCAAAACAGAACATGACCAGGCAGGCACCCATTACTCGTTACCGTTTTATCCCATTTCGCAAAGCCGACATCGTGCAGATGTGCCTGCAGGAAAATCCGTTAGCAGGTCAGGAAGATGACTTTCAGCAACTCTGTCACATGCTCGGCAGTGTGTTTCATTTCGAGTTTCACCAGGTGGTCGAAGCGCTAAAAGACAGCTATGCGCCTATCGATCCGGATGCCGATACGCGTAGCATCGATAATAACTCCCCGCCGGTTGAGAATGGGTTTGTCGAGCAACTGAACGGCCTGTTAGAGAAGGCTAATTACGAGCGCGTATCAGAGGCTGAACTCAACCAGGCTCTCACCGAAGCCTCCATGTTCAGGATTAGTCTGCACGTCGATTTCGACGATTTTTCAGAAGTGTTACTGTTTAGCCGTGGCGTATCACAACGTCAGGAGACCCTCAGCAGCCTGTTTGGGCTGGTTAAAAAAACCATTCACTTTACCAATTACGATCGCGTCGTGTTGTACCTTCGATTTCGCGATGACTTAGCCCAGGACAAAGGCCAGTTGCCGGTGTGTAAACCCGGTGTCACCTTGCTTAAGCTTTTTAAAAATGTGCCCCGGGCCGACCTTGAAATGCTATTCCCCAACACCGCGGTGCGCATGCGTTTGATCGATAAGTTAATCATCGGCGTGCCAGCAGCCATTAGTGGTGGCGTGGTGCTAACTACAAAGCTGGGAGCCTCGTTGGTGTTAGCAGGTTCACTGCTGGGTTTCTGGCTCGGGATAAGCAGCGAGCCTGCCGAGCTCAACAAAACCGCCTTAATGGTTTTGCTTGCAGGCGTTGTGGCGCTCGGTGGCTATCTATGGAAACAGTTCAACAATTTTAACAATCGCAAAATGCGTTTTATGCAGGCGCTCACACAAAACCTGTACTTTAAAAACCTCGATAATAATGCCGGCGTGTTTCATCGCCTCGCCAACGATGCCGAAGAGGAAGAGAGTAAAGAAGCCGTGCTGGCGTATTATTTTCTGTTAAGTAGCGAACAAACCATGAACCGGGAGGAGCTGGATAAAAAAATCGAGCACTGGCTGGCCGACAGGTGGCAATGCCAGGTAGATTTTGAAATTAACGACGCGCTAAACAAGTTGCTGGCACTCAAGCTGGTGAATGAAGCCGATGGCCAGTTCAGTGTGGTACCGATACAGCAAGGCATAAAAAACCTGGATCAACGCTGGGATGACTATTTTCGGACTTAGGTTCGCGCCAAAATATTCACATTCGTAGGTTGGCGTTAGCCGAAGGCGTAACCCAACATCCCACCCCCAACCGTCGTCATCCCGGACCACGATCCGGGATCCATTGATAAAGACAGCACAACCCGAAACAACAATCCCCAACTCACCGTCGTTCCAGCCTACGAGCCCACTACTTTCGAGAATAAATTTACCCAGGTGGATTTATAACTTTAAGCAAACATTTCACCCGCTAATAAAAGGCCTTCAAGCTTATTTAAGAAGCCAAAACCCCGCTCATTCCTGAACACGCCCTTCCATCCTGGGCACAAGTCGCGTATAAGGCGCCCATGAAAATTCCTAAACGAATTCTTCCACTGGTTGAAGACGGCCTGGTGGACGAAGTCCTGCGACCGCTGATGAGTGGTAAAGAGGCCGATGTGTATGTCGTGCGTTGCGGCGCCGAGATCCGCTGCGCCAAAATCTATAAGACAGCCGACCGGCGTGGCTTTAAACAGGCAGTGCAATACCAGGAAGGCCGTAAGGTGCGCAATAGCCGTCGCGCCCGTGCGATGGAAAAAGGCTCCAGGTTCGGCCGCAACGAGCAGGAACAAATCTGGCAGAATACTGAAGTCAATGCACTCTACCGCCTGGCCAAAGTCGGTGTGCGGGTTCCCCAGCCCTACGGCTGCTTTGACGGTGTGCTGTTAATGGAATTGATCACCACCGAAGACGGGCAGGTAGCGCCGCGTTTAAACGATGTATCCATGTCTGCCGAACAGGCGCTCGAAGACCATAGCGTTGTCATCCTCTACCTGGTGCGCATGCTCTGCGCGGGACTGATTCACGGCGACCTTTCAGAGTTTAATATACTGCTGGATGACTACGGCCCGGTAATAATCGACCTGCCCCAGGTGGTCGATGCAGCGGCCAACAA
>CAZJEJ010000211.1:0-2734 GCA_964544945.1 uncultured Gammaproteobacteria bacterium
AATTTATTCCAGGCGGAGCGAAAAAACGGCGCCGCCGAATAAAGCACGACCGGTGTAGTCAATCCGAGGCTAAGCCATCGGAACAGGGTTTCAAAATCCCGCTCCATACCAGACCAGGCCCCGGCATAGAGGCTGATGGATACCATCATTACCTGCATTCCCAACAAACCTGCAACGGCAAGGCGGCGCAATTGTAAGCGCCGTTCGCGTTGGCGTAATGCCTGGTGCTGGTCGGGGTTGTAAGGATAGGCCTGGTATCCGATAGTGCGAATCGCCAGCAGGATTTCGCTTAATTTGACTCGGCTATCGTCCCAACGTACCCAGGCCCGACGGGTCGCGTAATTAATCTGAACCTGTTCCACACCAGTTATACTGGCAATATGTTGTTCGTTAAGCCAGATACAGGCCGCGCAGGTAATCCCTTCAAGAATCAGGCTCGCTTCGCACAGGGTTGCAGACACCCGCTCAACAAACTGAGTTTGAACCGACTCCAGATCATACACACGGGTTTCACGCAGGAATTCAGGTACCTGCTCGGCTCCAGTTATCGATGGCGATGTCCTCACACGGTAAAAATGCTCGTGCCCCGAGTTGACGATCGCCTCGGCAACAGCTTTACAGCCGTTGCAACACATCGGTTGGGGCTCGCCATCGATACAGGCACTGAGATTGACACCCCCCGGCACTGGCAATCCACAATGGAAGCAGGCGCTCTGGAGCCCTGGCGAAATTTGATTCGCCAATAAGTGGGTGCCTGCCGGGTCAGTCACTTCGATATCCAGAACTCCCTCGTCAATAGGTGACTATCACTAAAGAGCTTCTGAGGATTGATCGACCCAGGTGAGCCCGGGAAACAGCCCAGTGATAATCTGCGTAGTGCTTGACTTGCGTTAATAACTCCAAAATAATAACCCGATTAGTCAGCGCAAAATAGCAATAACTGGAGGCAATAAACGGTCAGGAGTCGCTAATCATGGGTTTACAGCACATTTTTGGACTTTTCATCGACCCGAGACAACAATGGGGAAAAATACGCGATGATCACAGGGGCACCGGAAGTTTCAGTTCGATCCACATATACCTGATTGCTCTGGCTTAATATGCTGCTCGGATTGCCTGCCCTTGCCTACACCGTTTATCTTCTATACACCGGGCTGCCGATCATGATGGACATTTCTCGGGATCGTGGATTTCTGTTCTCCACCGCGGTACTGGGAGTTGGGCTGATTGCTCTGGTTGCACTTTTGACGATTACCGCATTGCTTTGGGGTATGGGTCTTCAACCAGTATTTACCAGATAGGATCTATTCTTATGACAAACCCCGAAACCTATAACTATAAAGTCGTTCGGCAATTTGCCATTATGACCATTGTATGGGGCATCGTTGGGATGTCGGTAGGCGTGCTGATAGCAGCACAGCTCGCCTGGCCTGCGCTGAACTTCGATATCCCCTGGCTTACCTTCAGCCGGCTACGTCCCTTGCATACCAATGCAGTAGTTTTTGCCTTTGGTGGCTCTGCCTTATTCTCAACTTCGTATTACATAGTACAGCATACCTGCCATGCCAAACTGGTTTTCCCGAAACTGGCGGCATTCACGTTTTGGGGCTGGCAAGCGGTTATCCTTTCTGCCGTAGTCACCTTGCCATTGGGAATTACGACCTCGAAGGAATATGCCGAGCTGGAATGGCCGATTGATATTCTGATTACCCTGGTCTGGGTTTCCTATGCCATTGTATTTTTCGGCACCATTATGAAACGGCGCGTGCCTCATATCTATGTGGCCAACTGGTTCTTTGGAGCATATATTATTACCCTGGCTCTGCTGCACGTGGTGAATAGTGCGGCTCTTCCCGTATCACTTTGGAAATCTTACTCGGCTTATGCCGGCGTGCAGGATGCGATGGTGCAATGGTGGTACGGGCATAACGCGGTTGGGTTTCTCCTCACCGCTGGATTTCTCGGCATGATGTATTACTTTGTACCCAAGCAGGCAGAGCGGCCTATCTATTCCTATCGTCTTTCAGTGGTACATTTTTGGGCGTTGATTTTTACCTACATCTGGGCAGGCCCTCATCACCTGCATTACACCGCTCTACCCGATTGGACCCAGTCGCTCGGCATGGTCATGTCCCTGATTCTGCTGGCGCCATCATGGGGCGGCATGATCAATGGCATCATGACGCTTTCAGGGGCCTGGGAAAAACTTCGCACCGACCCGGTATTGCGATTCCTGATCGTCTCCATCTCATTTTACGGTATGTCGACATTTGAAGGCCCGATGATGGCTATTAAGACAGTCAACGCGCTTTCACACTATACCGACTGGACTATTGGGCATGTACACTCTGGTGCGCTCGGCTGGGTTGCTATGATAACCCTGGGCGCGATGTACTACATGATTCCACGCCTGTTTGGTCGAAAATTATATAGTTTAAAACTGGTCGAAGTGCATTTCTGGTCTGCGACTATCGGTATCGTACTGTACATTTCGGCTATGTGGGTTGCCGGTATCATGCAGGGGCTGATGTGGCGCGCTATCAACGATGATGGCACCCTGACCTACAGCTTTGTCGAAACAGTACAGGTGATGCATCCGTATTACGTCATACGCACCGTCGGGGGACTGTTCTTCCTCGTTGGTACTTTGATCATGGCCTATAACCTTTGGAAAACTATAGCCGGGGCCAGGCCCATTTTGGTCGAAATTCCCGAACCTGCGGCCTCCCACTAG
>CAZJEJ010000212.1:0-2726 GCA_964544945.1 uncultured Gammaproteobacteria bacterium
AAGGAAAGCTCGAAGCAGGACAACAGCGCCCACACCGCCGAACACGGCGAAGATAAAGGGTAATCTACTGGCCAGCCCCAATGTAATGAGCGAAGCGATCGTTTCGGCGAGACCCGTAGTAAATACCGTTGGTACGATAATCGCAATTAATACCGAGCCTGGTACCGCTTCGAGAGCTGCTTTTGTGCGCCCTTCGATCGCGAAGCTGCGTGCCAGCACAAAGCCACTCACACGGGTCAGAATGGTTACCAGCGCCATGCCGATAATCGCCAGTAATACCAGTGGATCGACGGATAATATTTCACTCATGGCGATCCCTCATCCGGTGCGATTCGTTCATCATCGAGTGGATCTTCCTGCTTCATAAAACCGTACTGCAAGGCACCCATCAGGGTGCCCGACAAGCCGCCGATCAGTATCGGCCAGGGGCCATGCCAGAGGGTATCTACTGCCAGGGCAGCGATCCCGGCCGCCAACCAGGGCAGGACAGAAGCTCGGCCACTCCATAATCCGAGCAGTAAGGCTAAAAATACCGCGGTAAAGGCAAAGTCTGCTCCAAATTGTGCAGGATCACCGATACTGCGACCGATCGCGTGTCCAGTGAGGGTGCTCGTAACCCAGGCCAGATAGAATGGCAGCGCCACACCGAGATAAAACGAGGGGCGCAATTCTGTCTTTCGCGCCCGGGTCAAAGCCATCGCCCAAATTTCATCGGCAAGGAATAGTAGCGAGATAAAGCTGTACCGCTTTGGCCAGACACTGATCGCAGGCGTTAACGCGGCGCTCATCAGCATATGGCGTAAATTGACGATAAGGGTGGTGAAAACGATAATCGCGATAGCCGGTGGCGTGCCCCAAAGTTCCAGGGCTATAAACTGAGCCGAGCCTGCAAATACCAGTGCACTGAATAGAAATGCCTCAAGAAATGTGAGGCCTTTTTCGGCGGCCAGAACTCCGAATACCATGCCGATCGCAAACACGCTCAAAGTGATAGGTATCGAAGTCACGGCACCCAGATAAAACTGGTTGCTTCTGGACTCTTTCGGGGGAATATCAGTTTTACTCATGTACCAACTTCTGTTTTATTGTTTTTTGCCAGGCTCGAAACAAGGGCGCTTAACAACGGCATCATACTGGCTCTCGAATAGCTAAAGCATATCGAAACTTTTGTTAATAGCCTCTTCGAAAAATGCTACGTCATCTATTTGCATACATAGCGGCGGGCAGATTCTAAGTATGTTTCGATAGGCGCCGGACTTGCTCGCGATCAGACCGTTGGTGCGTGTATTTTCGAACAGGCGCACCATCGTTTCCGCATCAGGCGCTTTAGATTCTCGATCCTTGACTAACTCAATCGCCATCATCAAACCACGGCCACGGACATCGCCGATGATTTCGTGCCGCGCCTGTAATGCCTGCAACACTTCGAGCAACGCCGCGCCAACTTTTACCGCATTTTGCCTGAGATCGTATTGATCGATCACGTATAACACCGAGCGCCCGGCTGCGCAACTGACCGGGTTGGCACCGTAGGTATTAAAGTAAAACTTGTTTGCCATCGCTTCGGCTACCTGGCGTTTGGCGACCACCGCACCGATTGGGAACCCATTACCCATTCCTTTCGCGATCACCATGATATCGGGGGTCACGCCGTGTTCTTCGAATGACCAGAAATGATTACCGGTGCGTGCGAATCCCGACTGCACTTCGTCGAGGATGAGTAAACCGCCTGCTGCTTTTACGCGCTCCTGCGCACCCCTGATATAGTCACCGGGGATCGGTACGATGCCGCCGTATCCCTGTATCGGTTCGATAAACATACCGGCCAGTTTAGCCGAAGTGCTGTAGTGAATCGTGCGCTCGAGATCGTCGAGATAGGGTGCGACGCCTTCACCGTGTATTCCACGATACTGATCAGGAACTGGCGTGAATTGAATGCCTCCGAGCAGTGGTACATTGTGGCGAAATCCGCTGATGCCGGTGATTGACTGTGCACCGAATGTGGCCCCGTGGTAACTGTTATCGAGCGATATGATATCCAAATTACCGGTGTAGCTACGTGCGAGCAGGATCGCCATGTCAATCGCCTCTGCGCCGCTATTCATGAAATGTACTACCCAGTCTTCACCCGCTGGCATGGTTTGGGTGAGTTCTTCTGCATAATGCGCTGGTACAGGGTGGAAAAACATAGTAGTGCAATGTTGCATGGTTTCGGCCTGCCTTTGCACTTCACGAGTTACTATCGGGTTATTATAACCCACACTCACGGTCAGGTTCTGGCTCAGGCAATCGAGATATTGATTGCCCTTTTCATCCCACAGGTACTGATCTTGTCCGCGACTGAAAATTAAAGGTTGCTGGTAAGGTACAAAAGCACGTTGTGAAGCCGCGTAATAGGTATTGCGACGTCTTACGATCGCGTCGGTATTCCAGTCGATTTCGAACTGGTGCTGATCATTATCGAATTGGGAAGACATAACAAAGACCTCGCGGAGAAAATTAGATAGTAAGTGCCTCGAAAAAGACTATCGCGTCCGGGGCACCGAGTTCACCAACGAAAGAACAGTGCCAGGCGAGCCCAGAAGCAGGTAGATGTTGCTCCTGGACTCATTAGAGACCACAACGGGACTTATTCAGAAGGTTTTTATACGGTGTTCTTATCCTTCGGTGATCGGAAACAGAGAGATTTCGACGCGTCGGTTGAGCGCTCTTCCTTCCGCACTGCC
>CAZJEJ010000213.1:0-2715 GCA_964544945.1 uncultured Gammaproteobacteria bacterium
TTAATTGACGACGCCAACCTAACTGGCTGTAGTGAGACGCTGATGCCCTCCTGAAATACGACACTGTCCGAAGTATCACTGAGTAGCGCCCTCTCTTCATCCATCAGCGCAACAGTATCCTTAACCAGGTACTGAGTATTGGCAATTTCAATTGCCATGGGGTCTTGGGTCAGAATCCCTACTAATGCACCAGCAGTGGCGAGCGTATTAATCACACCATCATCGTACAGATCAAATGCCAGGATCTCAAGCAGCTCATCGCTAGTAAGCGATTGATCATTCAAGTACATTTGATGCATCATCGACGAAAGCGCCTCAATAGCTGCGCGATAATTTGCAACCAGTCGCTGATCATTAAGGCTTACACCAGCGGTCATCAAAACCGGGGTGGTCGTAAAAATATTAGTCTCTTCGTCTATCCCGAAGCCGATCAACTCGATAATCTGGTCACTAAACATCACCATATCACTGGCAATCGAAATACCACCGGATGCGGCCGTTGAATATTCCAGCTTCAGCATATGGTAGGCCAAAGTTGTATAAGGAGTGGCATAAATGGGTCGTCCGGCGTCCAATGACTCCTGGGTAATAACTGTAACCAGTTTACTGATGACTGGTGCAACCCCGGTATTTTTGTCGATGGCACGAGTACCATCAACGACAAGAACATATGGAGGTCTAATATCTGCAGGTACTGGTAATTCTTCAAATTGCGCAAACGCATTCGTTACTGCACTGGCTATTGGATTACCAGGGTCGTAAAGCTCATCGAGGCTCTGATCGAGCGCATATAATTCAACAGATGCATACGCAAGCGGCCCTTTAATACCAGCTACGGAAACAAATCCCCGTGACTCGCTTGAAGGTTCTGCCAGCGACAATGCTGGTTCTGATCCCCCACCACCGCAAGCGGTTAGTAGCAGAAAAATAACGAATAGCGAAACAGATTTAATTTTATTACTGAGTAAAGAAAACATCCTTGCGAGCACCATTCCAGAGCTGATATTGCAGTCTGTATCGGCAAGTACCATGCCAAGATTAATTATTTTGGAAAATTGCTATGAATAAAAACAACTTATTAGGCTTTTCTGAATAATTTATGGGGGGATGCAGCCTGGAGCATCTGTTAATAGTGTTCCAGAACTACGACGGACAAATGGTCTATACTACTTAAGTCGTTGATATAACAAATTTATTGCATGTCTCTAATCGGAGACGTGATGTCGGTGTATGTGCCGTACCACGCCTGACTCATTTACCAAGGATCGCGTCATATGCCGCTAACAGATTGGGAACTTCATGATCCCACGAAAGCGTATCGACCACTCTTTTGCGCCCATATTCTCCCATCTTACGGCGTCGGTCTTCGTCATCCATTAGTTCGACAATTTTCACAGCCATGTCCTGGACATTATTTCTTTCCGCATACAATGAAGCATCCTCGGCAGAAAACCGGCCTTCCGTGAGATCAAACTGCACAACCGGCTTACCCAAAGCCATATACTCCATGATCTTGTTCATTGTGGATTTATCATTCATTTCATTAGCAACGTCGGGATTGACGCAAACATCAGCAGTATTAAGCATTTCGAGCATTTCCTGGTCGGGAACACGCCCCGTAAATGTGACATAGTCCTCTACACCAAGCTCTTTGGCATAGGCCTGCATTTCTTCAAGCGACGTTCCGCCGCCTACCAGGCCAAAGTGTATGTCCTTGCGCCCCATCTCATACACGATGTGTTTTGCCGATCTTAGAAGGTAATCAATCCCCTCCTGTTTACCCATTACGCCGACATAACCCACCAGGTAGCGGCGCCTGTTTTTAAGCGCCTCTACGGGTGGGATAATCCGTAGGCGATCAAGTTTCGGTCCACTACGGACAACAAACACACGATCTTCGGGCATACCACCGCGTTGCAGCGCAATTTTTTTGTATGACTCATTGGTCGCAATCGAAACATCGGCCAGTTTAAAAGTCCACCTTTCCCAGGCCAGCATGACTTTGTAAAAGAAATCCCGTCGGCCGAATTTGGCCTCATAGAGTTCGGGATTAATGTCGTGATGATCAAACAGGAACTTCTTTCCAAATAATTTGAAGAAGCCACCCACGATAAATATATTATCTGGTGGGTTGCATGCGTGAATAACATCAAATCCCCGCGTCAGCAAAACCCGCCATGCAAGTACAAACTCCCAAAACAGCGCAGCTGAATACTCCATCAGATAACCCAGCGCCCCTTCCGCCTCAAGTGGCAGGTTATGCCGGTAGATATGTATGCCGTCTATTATTTCGTATTTCTTCTCGTAGCCCTTACCGGTTGGACAAATAATAGAAACGTCATAGCCGGCTTCGTGCAGGGTTGTCGCTTCCTGCCAAACACGGCGGTCAAAAGGTGATGGAAGGTTCTCGACAATAATCAGAACACGTCGCACCTTACCAGCAGATGCCATCGTACCGCCCTTCCTGGCTTGTTTCCGACGTTATGCGTACAAGATCGACAACAATCTGATTGTCTTTTATGCGCTCCAGAACCGTAGAAAATTCTTTGTCCCCGTTACCAATCACTACAGTGTCGGCATGCTCCAGTACCTCGTCGATAGAACTCACCATCAGTTTGGATATGTGTGGTATTTGATTAAGGATATAATCGCGGTTGGCACCCACCAGGCTGGCGATATTGACATTGCGGTCATACAACTTCAGGTTGTATCCTT
>CAZJEJ010000214.1:0-2710 GCA_964544945.1 uncultured Gammaproteobacteria bacterium
GCAATCGATACGATATTTTTTTACCAGTTCGAATACCATGTCAGGTGAATTGCGCAGCGCCTGGTTGAATCGGCTGCCATGTTCCCGTCCTAACCGTTGCTCGACAAAATCCGGTGATTTCCAGACACCTGCGTTAACCAGGCCAGCGTTTCTACCCGACCCGCCAAATCCGATACTTTTCGCTTCGAGTAGAACCACCGAAACACCTTTCTCGGCCAGGTGTAACGCGCACGACAGACCGGTATACCCACCCCCGACGACCAACACGTCGACCTGTAAGGAATCCCCCAGGAATTCACTCACCGGATTGGTAGTGGCGGTATCACCCCATAGTGAGTTTTCGCCGGTATCCTGAGGAAGATATTTTGTCATTTTTGATATTTGATTTGACGAACGTGGATTGTGCGCGATACGAATTTTCATTACCAGTTTAAATGACAATTCATGCCTGGTTGATTAATATTGAATATCATGCAAGCCAGAGCGCTGGAAGCCTGGAATTACTTCATTCCCTTCATGCAGTATAAGGGTTAGGCTAATCGCAGGATCGCGTTTGCGTATGCGCATCTCTTCGATGTGTCATCACTGAAGTTCGATTTACGAATCACCTGAGGAAAACAGTCTTGCTTACCGTATTTAGTGAAAAACATTCGCTTCGCGATGCAAAAACTGAACTCTTTGGGGGCGAACTGGTGCCGCCTTTCGAATGTCCGGTACGTGCCGAAACTATTCTTCAACGACTGAAGAAAGTAAAGCTCGGCGAGGTGATTGCACCCGAGGATTTCGGCCTTGAACCGCTCACACGGGTACACACCCCCGGGTTTCTTGCCTTTCTCGAACAATCCTGGCGCGATTGGCGGGCCAAGGGTTACCGGGGCGAAGCCATTCCAACGGTTTGGCCAGCGCGAGGCATGCGGCAACGTGTGCCAAATCACATCGAGGGAAAACTTGGGTACTATGCGATGGCAGGTGAAACTGCTATATCGGACGGTACCTGGGAAGCAGCGCGCGCGAGCGCCAATGTCGCACTCACCGCGCAGGCGACTATTACAAATAGTGTAAACGAAGCGTTTGCGCTCTGTCGACCTCCTGGTCATCATGCAGCCGGTGATTTGTACGGTGGATATTGTTTTATCAATAACGCGGCCGTAGCGGCGCAAGCCTTTATCGACCAGGGCGCGAGTCGGGTCGCAATTCTTGATGTCGATTTCCATCATGGTAACGGTACCCAGGCTATTTTCTACAATCGGTCTGAAGTCATGTTTCTTTCGCTACATGGCGACCCGGGATATGCTTTCCCTTATTTTCTCGGCTACGCTGACGAACGCGGTGAAGGCGATGGCGAAGGCTTTAATCGGAATTATCCGATGGGACCTGGTACCAATTTCAGGACCTGGAGTGCTGCGCTTCGAGACGCCTGTAAAAATATAGCTAAATACGCACCCGATGCACTGGTGATCTCGCTGGGTGTGGACACATTCATAAACGATCCGATTTCGTTTTTCCAACTCACCAGCGATGATTTTAAACGCTACGGCGCGACGATTGGAAACCTCAAATTGCCCACGCTGTTTATCATGGAAGGTGGTTACGCGGTCGACGAAATCGGTGTAAATGCAGTCAATGTTTTACAGGGTTACGAGGGGCTGTAATGGATCTCGATCATGCCAGGGGTTTAATTATTGCTGAAACGATTGCGCTATCGCCGCAAAAATTGAAATCTTTGTATTGAAATTACTGCACTCTCTCAACCAGAACACGCAAGGCATCCTGTGCCTGATGGGCGCTATCGTATTCCTGACCGTTAGCGATTCGATTATTAAATGGCTGAGCCCTGTCTATGCGCTACACGAAATTATGTTGTTTCGATCAGGATTTGCGATGCTCATAGTACTCATCATCGTTCAACTTGAAGGCGGCCTGAAAATACTCAAAACAAAGCGTCCGGTAATGCACCTGTTGCGTGGATCGCTGCTGGTACTAGCTAATATGTTTTTCTTTTTGGGGCTGGCGTCCATGCCATTTGCCGAGGCGATCGCACTATTTTTCGCTGCGCCTTTGTTTATTTGTATCCTGTCGCAACCGGTATTGGGAGAGCGCGTCGGGTTCCACAGATGGCTGGTCGTATTGATTGGGCTACTGGGCGTGCTGGTCATGCTCCGACCAGGTACCGAGGTATTCAAAATATCGAGCCTGTTACCAATAATGGCGGCATTTTCCTACGCGGGCATGCAAATGATGACGCGTAAACTCGGTATGCAGGCAAAAGCCGGTACCTTAACTTTTTATCTACAGGTGGCATTCATTCTAATCAGCGGCCTGATTGGCCTTGGTATTGGCGATGGCCAGCTAAACACCTTTGATAACCCCACATTCGAATTCCTCTTACGCGCCTGGACATGGCCAGACGCGGCCAGTTTGCGTTTGCTGGCTCTGTGTGGCGTGATGGTCTCTTTTGGCGGCTACCTGCTTTCCCAGGCTTACCGGCTTGGTCAAGCCTCAATTGTGGCACCATTTGAATATACCGCCATGCCATTCGCGCTTCTGGCTGGTTATTATATCTGGGGTGACTGGCCCGACTGGGTATCCTTTGCAGGCAGCGGCCTCATCATTTTCAGCGGCTTATTAATCGTTTACCTGGAAAATCGATCGAGAGTGGGAAAACCAGCGGTAATAACGGTCACTGACTACTGAGGCGACTTGTGAAAAC
>CAZJEJ010000215.1:0-1321 GCA_964544945.1 uncultured Gammaproteobacteria bacterium
ATAATATCTTTCATGCGGTCGGTGATTTGCAAAGAACCGCCTTCGTCGATGTAACCGACGTCACCGGTGTGCATGTACCCGCCTTCCCACAGGGTTTCAGAGCTTTCCGGGTTTCGGGTGTAGCCCTGGGTCAGCCAGGGTGCTCGTACCACCACTTCACCGGTCGATTTGCCATCGTGGGGAAGGGCGTTCATGTTGCTGTCGACCACGCGCAGATCGACCATCACCGTGGGTTGGCCGGTTTTGCAGCGTCGATTGATGGTGTCATCGTCGGTTGTCACTTCCTGCGTACCCGACAAATCAGCCACCGTAATAAAAGGACATGTTTCAGACAGACCATAGGCCGTAAAAATATTGATACCGCGTTCGAGCGCGGCTCGCGCCATCCCTTTCGGCAGGGCAGAGCCACCGATAATCACTTTCCAGTGGCTCAGATCGGTCTGATCGGCCTCGGGCGCGCTCAACAACATATGCAATATCGTTGGCACGCAGTGAGAAAAGGTCACGCCCTCGTGTTCGATTAACCCGAGCAAGCGCGAAGGTTCGTAGCGCCCCGGATAAACCTGTTTGACGCCCATCAAGGTGGCGGCGTATGGCATGCCCCAGCCGTGTACGTGGAACATTGGCGTGATCGGCATGTACACATCGCCACGGTGAAAGCGGTTGTTGCCGTCGGCGGTGCCGAGTCCCGCCAGAATGGACATGGTATGCAGTACCAGTTGTCGATGGCTGTAGAACACACCCCTGGGGTCGCCGGTAGTACCGGTGGTATAGAAGGTCGTCGCAGGGGTATTTTCGTCAAAGTCCTTGAACTCGTACTCACCGCTGGTGGCCTCCAGCATCGCTTCATACTCGACCACGCAGTATTCAGGTAATTCGAGACCCGCGCCATCGTCGAGATAAATTAGCCTGGTCGGGCGCTCGAATCGATCCCTGATTTGCTCCACGATTGGCAGGAAATCCGCGTGAACCAGGATCACGTCGTCCTCGGCATGGTTGATGGTGTAAAGGATTTGTTCGGGCGAAAGCCGGATATTGATCGTGTGTAATACC
Source organism: uncultured Gammaproteobacteria bacterium (assembly GCA_964544945.1). GTDB lineage: Bacteria > Pseudomonadota > Gammaproteobacteria. Next base: position 1,054 of record CAZJEJ010000215.1, read on the forward strand.
GCGCCCATCATCGGGATCGCGAAAAAGCATTCCAGGTAGCGGTGGTTGTCCCAGTCCATCACCGCCACGGTATCGCCCTCACTGACGCCAATCGAAGCAAGCCCTCCGGCGAGCTGTTTTATTCGGTGATATAAGGTTCGATAGTTATAACGCCTGGTATCGGCGCTGACGATTTCCTGATCGGGTGTGCAGGCGAGTGGGGTATTTAACAGGTGCCTGATTATTAATGGATAGCTGTAGGCCGAAGTGGCGTGCGTCTGGATCATAT
>CAZJEJ010000215.1:1421-2654 GCA_964544945.1 uncultured Gammaproteobacteria bacterium
TCCTGTACAAGCACATCGAAATCTTCATAGTGGCTGCGATGATTGGCGATTGCGACACGAATACAGTAGATGTCACCGAGGGTAGTATAAGAGGGCGCCGCGATGCCCTGTTCCTGAATTTGTATCAGCAGCTCCCGATTAAGCTCGTTCAAAGCGGCACAACCCATATTGCCTGGATTGTATCGATAACAAACAATATCGAGGCCGATGGGCGCCACCAGTTCAAGGTGTTCCGTTTTTTCTATCAACTCGCCCAGATATTGAGCCTGGTTGACATTTTTTGTGATCATGCGACCGAGTTTTCTGGTTCCGTGCTCCTTTATCGTCATCCAGATTTTTAACGCCCTGAATGATCTGCTCAGTTGCGGCCCGTATTCAGAAAACCAGTTAGGGCCAGCGGCGAGACCTCGTGTGGACTGCTCAAGATACTCCGGGGTGAGCATAAAGGTATCCCGATGGGCTTTTTCATCGCGTACCAGTATGCAACCAGCCTCGAATGGTATGTGCATCCACTTGTGTAAATCGAGCGCAATTGAATCGGCCCGGTTAATACCAGTAAGCAGCGGTTTAACCGCCTCGGATATTCGCGCGATGGCACCAATTGCGCCGTCTACATGGAACCATAGCTGGTATTGCTGGCACAGGTCGGCGATGGCATTCAGATCGTCTATCGCACCGGTATTGACGGTTCCAGACGTTGCGATAATACAAATCGGGCGATACCCGGCTTTGATATCCTCATCGATGGTTTTCTTCAACTGATCAAGATTGATGGTGTAATCGTCGTTCACCTGGATTTTTCTGAGACAGTCACTGCCGAGGCCAAGCAATTCGACCGCCTTTTGATTGCAGCTATGTACTTCACTGGACCCATAAACGGTTAATTTCCGGTCGATCGATTGAATGCCCCGTTTACGCACATCTGTTCCGGCGAGGGTATTACGCGCTATGGCCAGGCCAATAAGGTTGGCCATCGACCCACCACTCACCAGCAGGCCACTGGCGTCCCTGGGAAGACCCATTAGCGCCTTCATCCAGTTGATTACCTGGGCTTCGAGCATGATGGCAGCATGGTTGCCACCGCCCATGTTGGGATTCATGATCGAGGCGAGTAGGTCGGCAAGCGCGCCGGTCATGGTTCCGTTACCCATATACCATGACCAGAAACGCGGATGAGTGTTGCCCATCGGGTAGGGGAATACATTTTTCAGAAATTCGTCGTATACCTCGGAA
>CAZJEJ010000216.1:0-2585 GCA_964544945.1 uncultured Gammaproteobacteria bacterium
CACTTCCTATTCCGATCATATAGATTTTCCGGTGGTAATGAACAAAACGATTGAGCCTCCGGAAGAGGGCGGTGAAACGGTGATTGAGGAAGAAACTGTCAATCAGGCTTCAGCTTTGTGGACACGCGCCAGGTCGGATATCAAGAAAGAGGAATACAAGGAATTTTACAAGCATGTGGCCCACGACTACGAAGATCCACTCGACTGGAGTCATAATCGCGTCGAAGGGACTACTGAATATACTTCGCTGTTGTATATCCCAGCCCGCGCTCCGTTCGATCTTTACGACCGCGAATCACGTCACGGCATCAAGCTTTACGTTCAGCGTGTATTTATCATGGAGGATGCAGAAAAATTAATGCCGAGGTACCTGCGTTTCGTGCGCGGCCTGATCGACTCCAACGATCTGCCTTTGAATATATCGCGAGAAATTTTGCAGGGCAGTAAGGTGATCGATAATATCCGCAATGGCTCGGTGAAAAAAGTGCTGAGTATGCTGGTGAAAATCGCCAAAAATGACCCTGAAAAATACGATAAAATTTGGACCGAATTTGGTAAGGTGCTGAAGGAAGGTCCGGCTGAAGACGTCGCTAATCGGGAAAAAATTGCCAAGTTGTTACGCTTTGCTACGACCCATACGGGTGAGGAGACACAGACCGTTTCGCTTGAAGATTACGTCACCCGAATGCAGGCAGGTCAGGATAAAATTTACTATGTCGCCGCCGATTCACATTCCGCCGCAAAAAACAGTCCTCACCTGGAAATCTTCAGGAAGAAAGGCATCGAGGTACTGCTGTTATCGGATCGTGTCGATGAATGGCTCACCTCGCATCTGACAGAATACGATGGCAAGAAAATTCAGTCGGTAGCCAAGGGTGAACTGGATCTGGACGACGAATCTTCCGAAAAGAAACTGGAAGAAAAGGCCAGGGCCTCGGAAAAACTGATCAAACGCATGAAGAAAGCGCTCGAGGACAGGGTGGAAGACGTACGTGTAACTAACCGTTTGACCGATTCGCCAGCCTGTATCGTGCTCAACGAACACGATATGGCGATGCACATGCAAAGGATACTCAAGGAGGCAGGGCATGCGCTACCAGGCTCCAAGCCGATTTTGGAGATTAATCCGGATCATCCTATTGTGAAGAAACTCGATTCTGAAAAATCGAAGAAGAAGTTTACCGACTGGTCTGATATATTATTCGATCAGGCATTACTGGCAGAAGGGGGTCAATTAGAAGACCCAGCCAGTTTTGTCGCAAAATTGAATAAAATGCTGGTATCGATTGCAAAATAACACGACCATTAGAAAATACATTCGTCACCCATCCGATGTGCCGATACAGGTAGAGTTGGAGTGGGTGGGTGATGAAATTGATGATTCGACCGATGAAACTCTGACCAATCTAAGTCTTGGCGGTCTCGCCTTCGTTTCTAGCGAAGCGCTGAAACCGTTGCAAAAAGTTAAAGTATGTATTCCTCTCCTGAAGAAAGATAATTACCTGATCGGGACCGTAGTCTGGTGTGAAAAAATTAATAAAGGCTATGAAATTGGCCTTGAATTCGAAGGTAAGAGGAAAGCTTTCCGTTTACGTATGATCGAGCAAATTTGTCATATTGAGCACTATCGAAAGGAAGTCGCTCGTGCCGAAGGGCGCGACCTGAGTGCTGAAGCTGCAGCCCGAGAATGGATTTCACGTTATGCCGGTGACTTCCCGGCTTTATAGGATAATACGCATTTTTTGTTAAAATCTCCTTCAGTTGCCATTATTGGAGCCGGTCTCGCGGGGTTGACCTGTGGAACGGCGTTAAGGGGGTTGATTCCTAAGGTCAAGGTTTTTGAAAAGAGTATTTTCCCGGGTGGTCGAATTAGCCGATTTAGAGCGGGAGAATACGAATTTAACCATGGTGCGCAATACTTTACTGTAAACAACCCCTTATTCTGGAACATCGTTTCTGCCTGGCAGAGCGAGGGAATCGTGCGGCCATGGGATGGCTGGATAGTAGAACTTGATAAAGGCCAGGTGAGTAGTAGCGACATGGCTACGCAACGGTTTGTTGGCTACCCACGCATGCAGAAGATTGCAGAAAATCTCGCACGAAATTGCGACTTAACGGTTTCGGCGAATATTTCCGAACTGGAAAAACAAGGTGACGGCGATTGGCGTATATTCAACGAGCGGGGCGACTACCTTGGCGCCTTCAATATTGTCATTGTCGCCACCACCGCTCACCAGGCTTCGATCCTGTGCAGCCAGGTTTCGTCAATCAGGAATTGTGCTGATAATATCGCGATGACCGTGTGCTGGAGTGCTATGTTTGCCTTCGAGCCGCGACTGGAGGTGCCCTATGATGCGGCCTATGTGCTGGATTCGCCGCTGTCATGGATCTCGCGCTACCAAATGGCTGGACAGCGGGATGATCTCGACTGTTGGGTACTCCACGCCTCCCCTGAATGGTCGCAGCAATATGCAGCTAGTTTTAGAGGAAGGGTCATGCATGCCTTGCTAGAAGCATTTTGGGAAGCAATTGATCTACCTAAAAAGAAGCCGGTTTCATCCTCCGTCCATTGCTGGAAACATGCA
>CAZJEJ010000217.1:0-2453 GCA_964544945.1 uncultured Gammaproteobacteria bacterium
GTAATATTGCCCGTTACATTTGCTGCTGTTAAAAACATATCCACAATCAGATCGACAGCGATCAGGATTCCTATTCCGGCCACAGGCAAGCCTAGAGAGTGATAGATTGGTGCCATAATCAATAGTCCGCTACTGGGGATCCCCGGTGAATAAAAACTCAGAAGACCAACGGCCATTACAATGATAACTAAATCTGTCGAACTTAGTTCTATACCGTACAAAAGCGCAATAAAGTAAGTGCCCGTTGTTCTTGCCAGAGGCGATGCAAATTTAAATAGAGAAACGGCAATGGGCAAAACCAGGCCAGATACATCTGGACTAATTTTGAGGGTGTTTGTCGCTGAATATGTTGCCGGTAGTGCAGCTACAGACGAACGGGTGCTAAATCCTATGACTTGTGCAGGTGCAACAGCTCGAATAAATGCAGCCAAAGGAATTCTACCAAACACAACTGCAACGGGGTAAAGCAACATTGTTAACAGGATAACGAGTCCGCAGGTAACGAGTACAAAAGTTCCCAGAATTGTTGCCGCTGAGATACCCATTTTTGCAGCTAGAGGAAAAACCAAAGCAAAAACACCAATCGGAGCAATCAACATGATCCATTCTATTAATACAAACATGGCATCTCTAAGGGCTACAAAGAAATCGATCATGACTCGCAACGCTTCCTCTTTGATCTTCAGCAGTGCCAAAGAAAATAAGCTGGTGAATATTAGAAGCGGTAACATCGCGCTATCTGAAGCGGCTTTTAAGGGGTTTGTTGGTATCAGATGAATGAACCAGTCTCGAAAAGGAGGCAGGTTCGGGATAGTCGATGCCGTTCCGGCACTTTCTCTTAAAGCCATAGCAGCGGCCGGGTCGATTTCTATAAACGAAAGCAAGATGGGAGACAATATCAGGGTGTAAGTACAAGTAACGATGATCATAAAAATCATCAAACTAATCGTCTTACCACCAAGTTTGGCAACTAAGCCGCCTTTTTTGCTACCAGCGATCGAGGTAATCAAAAGCGATACAACCAGTGGTATAATCGTCATGCGAATTGCATTGACCCATAATGTTCCGAGAGGCTCGATTAATTCGGGTGCTGTTGGTAGTAGCTGACCGCCGTTTACCGAATGCATGGCACCGGCCAATAGACCGATTCCCAAACCAATCAATATGCGTACAGAATTATCCATGGTTAATTCTCCCTAACCGGTACTGATAATTACTTCCAGTTCGCGCAAAAAATAAAGCACTTCATCGGTGGTGTTGTAATGACCAAGCGATACCCTAATACAGGCGGGCTGTCCAAGAGGGTCCAGGATATTACCGGAAAAATAATCGGCTTTGCGCACGTGGGTTCGAATTCCCTTTGCATTCAATTTAGCCACCACTGATGCGCATGGCTTGTCTTCGATGATAAATGAGACCACGCCTTGTCGGCTGGGGTTATCAAGCCCGCCGATGACGAATACCTGTGGCATTAGACGCAGACCTGACTGTTCATCGTTGCCATCAATCATTAGCTTTATCAACCCATGCTCATGTTCATTGATGGCAACACCCGCTGCGACAATACGCATTCTCCTATCTTCGGATTCGGTGAAATTCGAACCCAACCAGTCAAAGTATTCGACCACTTTTGACGTGCAGGCGAAAGCCGAGGTATCTCTTGTGCCGGTTTCCCAGAAATCATCCGGGGTGCCATCGAGGTGGTCGTGGGGCAACCGCGCCAACCGTGGCGATACCCACGCAAAACCGTAGTTGTGACGGGAGAATACTTTGTAGGCGGAAACTGCGTAACCATCGATATCATAGTCATAAACAGCCAGCCCCCCATGCGCTGCTTGCTGAATACCGTCGAGAATAATAATGCACTCGGGTGACACGGCGCGGATAGTTTGCACAATCGCAGTTACATCGACTGACATGCCAGTCACCGGGCTGATATGAATAATCGTAGCTACACGCGTTTCAGCATCGACAACCTGAGCGTAGGCCGCCGCATTCACCATAGCGCTATTGTCATCGTGCACCGCAGCGCGATATTCTTTCCCGGCTATTTCGGCCCAGCGCTTGCTCGCGCTAACCGTAGCTGGATGTTCAAAAGTACTGCCGACTATATTGCCTCCTGGAGTACCCAGTGCAGCGGCGCGTAGCAGTCGAAATAATAACTCGGTACCACTTTCACCAATAAAAACCGGTCCATCAGCGACACCCAGAAAAACACGCATATTATCGCGCGCCTCGGCAATAATTCTAAGCAATTCATGCGAAGCCGGATTGTCCCGGCCCTGGTTGTCGGGAATTCCAGCGAGCTCACTATTGACCTCGACTACCGATTTCAGTGTTAACGACCCTCCTGCATTTTCGAAAAATATTCGAGGGCCCTGGTAGGGGCAGGTATCGACGTGCAGAAACCGATCACGAATAGCTTCCATTATTGGCTGGCTAAACACTTTTTC
>CAZJEJ010000218.1:0-2423 GCA_964544945.1 uncultured Gammaproteobacteria bacterium
ACAAAATATCTTTTTTCGTGATCACTTTATATGCATGTCTGTTAAAGTAAGTAGCGATAATAATATTTTTTTGTGATCACTTAACATGCACAAATATCAACCAAAGGAACCAGTATGAAGGGGAATTCCAACAGCCCGTTAAATCGTGAAATAGTAGAGTTAATTCGAAATCATCCCGAGATCGATGAGTTTGAAGTCCTCTCGACCGACCTGAATGGTCATTTTTTCGGTAAACGATATCCGATTGCCAGGTTGAAATCTTTTGCGCGCGATGGGCTGGCGTTTCCAATGAGCACATTCACCTTGAGCACCCTGGGCGAACAGCTCGATGGTATCTACTACGGTGATGGCGACGGTGACCCAGACGCACATTTCTTCCTGATTCCGGGCACTTTGTCACTGAACGACTGGGGCAACAGGCCTAGAGCACAGATAATGGCTACTTCGTATAATGGCAAGGACCCTACGTTTTTTGAGCCACGCAACCTGCTTAAAAAGGTTTTGCAGGCCTACGAGGCCCATAACTGGAACCCGACAGTTGCTTTTGAGCTCGAATTTTTCCTGTTCGCTCGTGAGCGAGATCATCAGGATTTAGTGCAGACGGTGCGCAACCCCAAAACGGGACGCCTCGATTCACCGACCGTGCTATCCAGTACCCGTATCTCCGATTTTGAACAGGTGATAGACGACATCATCGAAGCCTGTAGCCGGCAAAATATAGCGACCGGCGCGATTTCATCCGAAATGGGCGCCGGGCAGTTCGAAATTAACTTTATTCACCACGACGACGTGTTGCGCGCAGCCGATGAAACCTGTTTATTCAAGCGTATTGTCATCGAAATCGCGAAAAAGCACGGCATTATGGCGACTTTCATGGCGAAACCGAAATTGGATCAACCCGGAAATGGTCTACATATGCACATCAGCGTAGTCGATAACAAGGGGAAAAATATATTTGACGCGGGCGACAAGCCACATCAAAAATTACTGCACTCAATAGGCGGTTTACTCGATACGATGCCTGCCGCCATGTCATTTTGGGCACCAAATATTAATTCTTATCGTCGCTATAGCGGGGGTGCCGACTGCACTCCAGTGAGCCTGAGCTGGGGTTACGAAAATCGTTCTGTTGCTTTTCGCATTCCTCTGGCGAAGGATGGCGCCTGGCGTGTAGAAAACAGGGTCCCTGGTGCCGATGCCAACCCCTACCTGGCCATGGCGGTTTCACTCTCCGGCATGCTGCATGGCATGGAGCAAAAAATGGATCCCGGCAACCCTCGCGACGATTCGGTCGATAGCAGAGGCGAAAATTTACCACTTGACCTGCAGTCGGCACTCGCCACCACTATCGGCAGCGAAGCACTGATTGAAATCATGGGCCGTAATTTCATCGAACTCTACTGCCAACACCGTGAACTCGAGACCGTAGCATTCGCACAATTTATCAGTCCACGAGAATACGACTGGTATCTTTAATACACCAACCCCTTACTCTAATGTCGGCAGAATCAGTTTATGAATAGCGATAATTTCTCAAATAGTATTTCGATGTACGCCAACCTGCACGGATATATGGGGACACCCTTAAGCAGAAATCCGGACGATGCCGATGTATTCGTGATAGGTCTACCCTACGACCTGGCCACTACCGGGCGAGCTGGCACACGCAGCGGCCCAGCGGCTATTCGCCAGGCGAGTGGCAATCTTCGCTGGGAAGAAAAACGCTGGCCATGGAATTTTTGCGTATTTGATCGAATTCGAGTCGCTGATTATGGTGATTTAGAATTTCCTGCCGGCAACCATGAAAGCTTGTTCGAACAAGTCGAGCAACACCATGGGAAGTTGCTCGCAGCCGGAAAAATGACTTTGAGCTTAGGTGGCGATCATTTCGTGTCCCTGCCGTTATTGCGTGCGCATCACAAGGCACACGGCAAACTCTCGCTGATTCACTTTGATGCGCATACCGATACCTACGCTGAAGAAGGCTCGACTTACAATCACGGCAGCATGTTTTACCATGCGCCGAGGGAAGGTATCATCGACCCTGACAAAAGCATTCAGGTCGGCATACGCACCGAATATACCGAAGCCACGCACGAGTTTCAGGTTATCAGTGCTGCCCGGGCCAACGACCTGTCCGCCGAGCAAATAATCAGGCAAATATCCGATCGTGTCGGTGATTCACCCTGTTACCTGACATTTGACATCGACTGCCTGGACCCGGCTTACGCACCCGGCACCGGCACACCGGTGATCGGTGGTCTCACCACCGATCGAGCGCTAAAAATTCTGCGTGGACTCCAGCACCTGAATCTGGTTGGTATGGACATTGTCGAAGTCGCGCCCGCCTACGATCACGCGGAAATTACCGCCCTCGCGGCGGCGACACTGGGGTTGGAGATGCTGTACGTGCTGGCTGCTAA
>CAZJEJ010000219.1:0-2305 GCA_964544945.1 uncultured Gammaproteobacteria bacterium
ATAAGGGCGGCGATAAAGGCGACGATAAAGGCGGTAATAAGAACGACAAAAACAGCGATAGTGACAGTCACTCTAAAACAGGGGATGTTGCAGATACTTATTCTGATTATGGACTTAGCCACGAATCCTATGAAAAGTGGCTTTCGAATCTCCTCAAAGAGTAATCTGGCTACAAAAACAAACCTGATTAAACTCCGGTTAATGACCGGGTCAACACCATTTCACGGACTTTATTAGTTCGCAGATGTCATCTGCGAATTATTCTAAAGGTAAATTCAATACCCCCACCCCGGCTACGAATGTTGCCGCTCCTGAGAAATTCTTCCACCGCAGCGAGCTATGGTGAATACACCCGCTCCCTTTGCCTGTTAAATGTTATATGATTCAGGTAATAAAGGGGATTCGTGGATTTTTAATGAAAGTAATCTTTGGAGGTAGTGGTGCTGGTTGAAGGTAAGCCACAGCGAACGATCTGGTTGAAGCCAGATGATCCTGGCTGTGTTCAAATCATCGATCAGCGAGCCTTACCCCATGCCTTTGTTGTCGAAGATTTACGCTCCCTGGACGAGGCAGTACACGCCATCAGCGATATGCATGTCAGAGGCGCACCGTTGATTGGCGCCACGGCTGCCTGGGGACTTTATCTTGCGGCAATAGAATCGGAACAGGGAAATAACGATATCGAATATCTGAAGCATGCGGCAAATCGGTTAAAGGCAGCCAGACCAACCGCGGTTAACCTTGCCTGGGCAGTCTTTCGCGTGATGTCGAGACTCGGGTCAGAAAATTCAAGTTTTTCTGCTATCGCGAAATCGGAAGCGGAAGCTCTTGTTGAGGAAGATGTCGAAATCTGTCGCATGATCGGTGTTCATGGTTTATCTCTGATTGAAACCATTGCTACTCGAAGCCCCGACAAACCTGTCAATATTCTCACGCATTGCAACGCAGGGTGGCTGGCAACCGTGGATTGGGGGACAGCAACCTCGCCTATTTATCAGGCGCATGCACTGGGAATACCCATTCATGTCTGGGTCGATGAAACCCGGCCCCGTAATCAGGGGGCAAGTTTGACAGCCTGGGAGCTTGGCGAACAGGGTATAGCGCACACCGTTATCGTCGACAATGCGGGTGGGCACCTGATGCAGAAGGGAGAGGTCGATCTGGTTATCGTTGGCTCCGATAGAACGACGAGAAATGGAGATGTTGCCAACAAAATTGGCACCTACCTGAAGGCGTTGGCAGCGAAGGATAACGGTGTTCCATTTTACGTCGCGTTACCGTCGCCGACCATTGACTGGGAAATTACCGATGGATGTCAGCAGATACCCATCGAGGAGCGCGCGGCCGAAGAGGTGACACACATTGCTGGATATCTGGAGCATGGCGAGGTAGCAGCGGTGCGGCTGACACCGCCAACCAGTCGAGCGGCTAATCCCGCCTTTGATGTCACCCCGGCACGTCTTGTTACCGGGTTGATTACAGAACGGGGCATGTGCGATGCCTCCGAGTCTGGATTAACAGGCCTGTTTCCGGAACAGGCAAAATTCGTGGGTTAGCCATGGCGAGGCAGGAAGGCGTCATAAAATATGATTTGGTGTATCGCAAGACCGATCCGATAACTAATCACGATTTTACCAACCTTACTCGTTGGCATCGCCATTTCAAACAGGCCGATATTCTCGGTCAGCATCGTGAGCGATACGATGGCCTGGGTTTTGGCAATATATCCGAGCGACTGGACGAGTTTCGCTTTTTAATTTCGGGAACCCAAACGGGTCATCTGGTAAACCTCGCGCCGGTAGACTACTCACTGGTAACTAATGCAGAGGTATCAAGAAACCGGATCGAGGCGGAGGGACCGGTCAAGCCATCATCGGAAGCACTTACCCATGCGGCGGTTTACGCACTCGATGCCGGTATTCGATTTGTCTTTCATGTCCATAGTTCGGATATCTGGAATCAGCGAGCGGTGTTATCTCTGCCGCAAACCCGTGCCGGCATCGCATACGGTACAGCCGCAATGGCTAATGAAATGAATCGCCTTTACCAACAAGGGGCATTTCGTAACCAAAAGGTACTGGCGATGGCGGGCCACGAAGACGGTATAATCGGTTTCGGCTGTACTGGGGATGAGGCGGGTGAAGCAATTATGAGTTTATTGTTATTTTTGGGGGTAAAAAATGCCTCTACAGACTTCACAGGCCAGTATTTTTAGGTACAATACGCGGTCTTCTGACCTCTGGGTCAGACGTACACTGTTGTCTGATGACATTTAGAGGTTATTTATGGTTTCAATTCGATTGGC
>CAZJEJ010000220.1:0-2286 GCA_964544945.1 uncultured Gammaproteobacteria bacterium
GTTTACTGCATCTTTGTGGTTTATAAGTTCTGATAAACGATAGTGCTTTTCGTTCGCATCATAAATAATTATTAAAGCAGGTTCATTTGCTAATAGTGCTGAGGGCAGGAACAGTAGTACAAAAAGAATATTTTTCATCTTTAGTTGTAATTGCCAACCAGCCGATCGATTTTCATGTGTCTCGTTTAAGCGGCGTCAGCGCCGGCGGAATCTGTTCAGCGGAGCCATTAAAAGCTGTTTCCTGTGCATCCCGGATGGCCTGCCAGAAGGCCTGAGCAGTTAACAGCTTATCCTGGTGTTGCTGCCAGCGAAATACCCCGGGCTCTTCCGTCCCGTCTTCTTCGCAGGATTCGAGATAATTGAAGAACACTTCCCCCAGGCGCTCGGTTTCCCAGGGCACACTCTTGCCAAACTCGTGCTTGTTGATTTGCCGGGCAAGTTCAAAATGGTGTTCACGGAAATCGACATCCAGGCCGAAGCGGTCATTCAGGATGATACCGCAGAGGGGCTCAGACCAGGTGCGGTGGAAGCGGCAGATACCACAGTTATCGTTGACCAGTTCGTATACCATTCTTTCGACATTCTTGCGCCCGAGTTCGGCTGGCAAAATGAAGCCGCCGCCGTAATAGACATAGTATTTTCCCATTACCGGCATCGGGCTGCCCATTCCCGGCACCCAGTACTGGTTCGGTACCATGTGGCCGTTCTCACCGTGTGACAGGAAGACCGCACGTTCCATTGGCAGCGTATCAGGGTAGCGTTCATTCAGCGCATAGCCGGCAGCGCGGATACCCTGGCGAAACAACGCGGCGCGCTCATCGAACAGAATGGCATTGATCACCGCAATGCCGTAGCGGGCATTTTTCATGCTGTCGTTGACCAGGTCGAAGCGGGATGCTTCGGCAACAAAACCTTTGAATTCCATCTCTGAAGCGGGTGGAAAGCCGAATTCTTCTGCTGGAAACAGGTCTTCGGCAACACATTCCATGATCCACGCGATTGTACCGCCAATCTGGATTGCGTCCATGCCCATTGCATCGGCATGGTCGTTAAGAAGCTCGGCGGCGCGCTGATCAAATACGCCCATCTGCGGCCCGAGCGCATGATAGGGCTCGTAATCCTTTTTGTATTTGCCATTGAGTTTCTTGCACGCGACCGGGCACGGCTCGCCACAATGGGCGAAATTCTTCGGTTCGATAGTTTCTTCGTTGAACTGTTTCAGATAGTGATCGACGATGAATTCCTTATGGTGTCGCAAACGTTCATCGCGCGGTGCAGAGGTGCTGCGGTAGTTGAAGGTCATTAACTTGTCGCGGATATTGTGCAGATTGGCGCCGAAAGTACCACCGGTGTTGATCTTTGGATCGAAACGGTATTTAACCGTAGCAGCCATATCCACTTTTGCCCCTTTGTTGCCGAAGTGTTCGACAAAATAGGGGTCAGTATCCTTGGGTTTGGGTTTGTAGGGATCAACCCAGTCACCACCGAAGATACAGCCGAGCAGGTTGTGCTGCTGTAACAGCCGGCTGCCCATTCCACCGCGACCACACCAGTCCACGGTGGGTAAAAACTTGCCTTTCTTGACCGTGTTCGAGCCGATCGTACCTTCCAGCGTCTTTTCAGCGGTTGGACCAACAACGAAGGTACGCACACGCTTTTCATTGAATTCGCCGGCCCAGCGGTCGAAGATTGCTTGTTGCAGAGCGTAGATGCCGATGATTTCTTCGCCGTTTAAACCCTGGTAGCCCTTCCAGATGGACCGGTAGTCCTCCAGTGGTTCTATGCGTACCGAGAGGTTTGCGCCATCATTGTTAAGCACCAGTACACCGGGCTGCGTACTGCGCGCCCGAAGGCTGACGTAATTTACGCCAACGTGTTGAAACGTATAAGCCGCGCCACCCATCGAGGAGATATAGAAACCTTCCCACTGGGGGCTGTAGCCGCAGAACACCATACGCCGTGAACCGGGTATGGAGCTGCTGGCGAGCAGGCCCTCGCCAAAGGTGAATACATTCGAGTCTTCCTGGTAGCGCTGCCAGCCAAAGTCGACCGGACCCAGGATATTACTGTTTTTGTCGATATCCTCAACATCCCACTGGCCGTTATCGAGCTCGATGTTTAGTGATTTTTGTATAAATGGTGTAGTCATGTCGTCACCCATCCTGGTGTATTGGGTATCCCGTATTATATACCTGTGCTCCGAAAATATTCCCCGACCGCACCGTCATGCGAAGACGGCCTGTGGCGTATTGTCGAAATCCTTTGCAAGGGTCTCGATGGTGATGC
>CAZJEJ010000221.1:0-2250 GCA_964544945.1 uncultured Gammaproteobacteria bacterium
TCGACCTGATGTTTGCTGCCCTGGTCGCACTTTCTTGCTTCACCATGTTGCTTCGCTGGGGGACCGGAATCATGTGTAACAAGATAAGCGACTGGTCGGGAGAGCCGGGTTAAGGGGTCGATAAACAGGGTGCACAAAAAACAGGAAACTATGCTTCTGCCAACTTGTTGCTGAACCTGTTTTTCCCGCCCGGGATAACTTCTGCCGCATCCGTTTCATCCGTCAATCCGTCCATTGACAAGAATACCTTAACGATTTCCGGGTCCAGGTGCGTGCCTGCGATAGAACGAATATATTCTTTTATTTTTTCCATGGACCAGGCTGCTTTGTAGGGTCTGTCGGTGCGCAAGGCATCCCATATATCAACGACAGCAAATATCCTTGCAGCCAGTGGTATGCTTGTCCCTTTCAATCCAAGTGGATAGCCTGTGCCGTCAACTTTTTCATGGTGCAGGTAGGGAATGTCAATGGCGGGCTTTAAGTACTCAATTGGGGTCAGAAGATCCCTGCCAAATTCAGTATGGCGCTTCATTATTTCCCATTCTTCACCGGTCAGTTTTCCTGGTTTTGACAGAATATGGTCGGGAATGCCCATTTTGCCTATATCGTGCAGAAGGGCTCCTCTGCGTATATGCTCGATTTCATCATCATTCATGTTGAATTTACGGGCTATTCGAACGGTCAAATCCATAACGCGCCGGGAGTGTCCTTCGGCTTCTTTGTCCCTCATGTCGAGGGCGCGAGCCCAACCTTCGATAGTCGTATCGTAAGCGGCTGCAAGCTTTCTATTTGATTGCTCAAGGCGTTCAAAAAGGAGGGCGTTATCTATGGCAATTGCGGCTTCATTGGCCAGGATTTTGACAAAATCCAGCCACTCCTGATCGGTACTAACCGGACTTCGATGTAGAAGCTCCATAACTCCCAGGGTCTCCTCTTTTACCACCAGGGGAACTGCAAAATATGAAACAAACCCTTCGCCCAAAAGAAATTCGGAACTGATGAAGTTATCAGTTGGACGGGTAATATCGGGAATAGCCAGAATGCGCTGCTTTCTTGCTGCATAACCGGCGTTGGAATCTTCAATCGATAAATTTGGATATTTTAACGAATGAGAACGAAAACCTTTTCTGGCGATGCATTCCAGCTTCATGGTTTCCTTTTCGTACAGTAATACCGTCGCTGCATTTATTTTCAGTTGAGCGCGGATTTCAATTAACAGGTGTTCGATGGTAGGTATTAATTCGGTACTGGAGGTGATTGCGGTTCCCACCGAGTGAATAACCTTTAGCCGGTTCAGTTGAAGTGTTTTATCGGCGACCGTTTGTGTAATCCGGGCATAAAAACTGGCACGCTCCCGTGCTATTTCCCAGAGGTATACAATTCCGAACAATGGGATTGCCAGAATGTAGAAAGCATGCCTGATAGGTGCGAATATGGACTCATAGACTTCGCCTGTTGCTATCTCGGGCATCTTCAGGAATTCAGTCAGGAAGAAAAGAAAAAGAGCCGAACATATGAGCGCCCTGGTTTTTCCTGCTGTTTTCACTAAAAGCAAAACGATGGGGTAAAGTATCAGCCCTGATGCGGTAACACGGAAAACCCAGTCGGCCCAGGTCTGTTCAAACCTGGCTTCGGGATTAGCACTGATAAAATTGCCCCACCACAAGAACGTGAGCAGGTAACACAGGACTATGATTCCGACGCCAGTTTTCAGGTACCGGAGAGATAATTTTTGATTTTCGAGCATATAACGCAAAAATCCCGCAGCGACTGTCACTTCGGCAATATTTCTGAGCATGTGCTCAAATGGTGGAAAAAAGATTTGTAGCTGTGCGGAGTCAACCAGACCGTATGCTTGAAGTGATGTAATGATCAGCATGATCAGCTCCCTTACAAGACCGATCGAGAAGCCCCATAGCAATATCCTCTCGTGCGGAAAGTTACCCTGGGACTGCCGGACGAGGGATAAACCAATCAGTATGATCCAGAATATCGCTGCCAGTCCAAAAGGGACAATCGTATGGTCGATGCTACTACGCCCACCGGTAAACTGCCCCAGAAGGTCAAATGTTATATCCCAATAATCTCTCATAATTTAAAAATCTGGACCGATAGTCCTTGCCAATATAATCACCAGCTTCGCGCAATATGCGGGCAGGAACGGGTTAATTGGCAAATTTCCCGGCGTCGAGATCCTTCGCCTGGTTAATAAAATCATCGATCGAGACGGTTTCTGAAAGATGCCAGTTA
>CAZJEJ010000222.1:0-2237 GCA_964544945.1 uncultured Gammaproteobacteria bacterium
CAATGGTGCCCGGGGCCGGAATCGAACCGGCACGGTGTTGCCACCGAGGGATTTTAAGTCCCATTCTGGCTAATTTCAGCTCCCCGCACCGCTATTGGTCGATAGCCGCTAAATACTATAGCGGGCAGTCTTGTAATCTCGAATTTTCTTGTTAGACTCATCGGAAAATGATGTGTCGCCTGACGACGACAATAAAAATAACAATATCGGTGGGGTATGCATATATACGCAGGCAGTATCAGTAAGTGTCCGGTTTGTGCGTGTGTTAAATAAGCTACGCATCATACATGTTCACAGCATTCTCATTTTTCAAACACCCGTTTTTTTATAACGCTTCAAGGCGTTTTCTTTTCAGTCATTTTCTTTTCGCGGCCACAGTCGCGTTCGCAGGTTCGGTTACGGCTTTAGAGATTCGCGTCAATGCGGGCGGCAGCCAGTACACGGACAGCTTGTCCAGGGTGTGGGCGGCGGATACCGGCTTCAACACCGGACGGTTGTCATCCACGACCGCGGATATTCTCGGGACGACGGATGACCCACTGTATCAGTTGCAGCGTTACGACAAGCCTGCTGCGCCGGAGCTGACCTACAGTTTCGCCGTGCCCAATGGCGACTACGCGATCAATCTGCACTTTGCGGATAACTATTCCGGCACCTTCGGCGTCGGGCTGCGCGTGTTTGACGTGCTGGTGGAAGGGACGCTGGCCCTGGATAACGTGGACATTTTCAGTGAATCCGGTGGTGCGAATATGCCGCTGGTGCGCAATATTCCGACGGTGACGGTGAGCGACGGACAGCTGGATATCCAGTTCATTCACCAGGTGCAGAATCCGATTGTCGGTGCCATCGAGATACTATCGACCCTTCCGCCCGGTAACGTTGATCTGGCAGTTACCAAATCGGTGGACGATGCCGGTCCAGTCGAAGGTGGAAATGTTGTTTACACGGTAACGGTGGCGAACAACTCGCCGATCGATGCTACCGGCGTGAGCCTCACTGATTCACTCCCGGCGGGACTCACCTATGTAAGCGACGATAGTACCGGAGCCTATAACAGCGGTACCGGAGTTTGGACAGTCGGCAGCCTCACCCCCGGAGCGTCAACAAGCCTTGATATTACTGCGACCGTGGATGCAGGAACGGAGGGCAGTACACTCACGAACACAGCGAGTGTGAGCGCCCTGAATGAGCCCGATCCGGTGTCGGGTAATGACAGTGCCAGTGTGAACGTGACAGTGGTAGCGCCATTTGTTGCGGACCAGGTTCATCTTGCCTGGGTAGGTGAACCATCTACTACGCTCACGGTGGTTTGGCGGACCATGAATCTGGCCACCGCCTCAACGGTGGAATATCGGCCCGTGGGCGATACCACATGGTTGTCTACCACCGGAGCGCCTCGTCCCTCCGGGACCGCTGGCACACTGCACGAGGTACTCCTGACCGCACTGACGCCGTCGACCGGGTACGAATATCGGGTGATGGGCGATGGCGGGAGTTGGAGTCCGATTTTTACAACCCGAACTGCACCACCACCAGGGCCGGCTGACTTCGATGCGATCTTTGTAGCCGATACCGGGCTGATTGGTCGCCTGGACGGACTGGCGACAGGCACCGCACAGGTAATTAATGAAATCGCCGCTCTTGACCCCTTGCTGATATTGGGCGGGGGCGATTACGCCTACTTTGATACCGATACGAGATTTGCTTCACTGGATGAAGCCATTGATGCCTGGTTCGGGCAGATGAATCCGGTCACGACTCGATCACCCTTCATGCCGACCTATGGTAATCATGAAATCTTCCTTGGCGAGGGGTTTGCGCCCTGGGCCGCACGTTTTCCCACACCTGATGGCTTGAATAGCAGAAGATTCTACTCATTCGACGTCGGCGACGTGCACTTCATTTCTATTCGCGCTGCCCACAGCGATAACGGTATTACCGCTGCCGAACTGCAATGGGTACAGGATGATATTGTTGCAGCCAATAATGCGGGGCAACGCTGGATCATCCCCTATTTCCACGTGCCGCCCTTTTCAAATGGATCCAATCATCCTTCAAACCTGAATCTTCGCGCCCAGTTTGGACCGCTGTTTGAGAGCCTGGGCGTCAAGATCGTTCTTACCACGCATGATCAATCCTACGAACGAACTTTTCCGCTGACGGATGTTCCCGCGACGAACACACCCACCACTACCGCGCTGAGTGGCTATAATCTTTCCGATGGCGTCACCTGGGTA
>CAZJEJ010000223.1:0-2216 GCA_964544945.1 uncultured Gammaproteobacteria bacterium
GTTAACATGCGCAGGGAGGAAGTTCAGCAAGGGGAATAATAAATGAAAATCGATTTTGCCAGCTTTAACCTGCAATACTTGATTCACGTGCGAGACATTGCACGTGAGGATCCTGACATCGCAGCTCGATTACTGGGGTTATCGCCCGAACTGGCAGGGCATCTGGCACAGGTACACAGTGAGTCTCTGGCAAAAATCGCCCAGATCAAACTGCCTTTGGTGGTCGCCCGTGGCGATAGTATGTGGTGGTGTCGATTGTTCAGGGCATGTCTGGAGGATAACCCTGCAGAGATCGAAGTTGTCCTGCAGGCCGCAAGCCTGGCCATGCTTTCATGATGGGTACCAAGAGCACTAACAGTCAGCCTGCTGATTGCGCGGCCCCTGTACGAGACAACAAGATTACTGATGACATTGTAAGCGATGCACAGAAAGTCCTCGATGCGGCTCGTTTGGTTCAGTTGGGTGCGCGTGCAGCACTGGTGTGTCAATTGACAGGGCTGGCAAAAAAAGACATTGCGCGTCTTTACATTCGAATAACAGGGGCGCCCTCACCACCAGGTCAGGTGCCTTTTACCGATACCTGGTACCTGAAAACAAATCGACGCATGTTGGATGCAAATCTTGTATGGCGTCTGTTTTATCGCATGGAGCCTGCCGGTCAAGGTGCAGCGAAGGTTCTCATCCAGGTCTATGACGCCTACCTGGGGCTCACGGAGGTGCCCTCCCTGTCACTGTCACGCGCATTTTTCGTTCCACGCCTGGTCATCATGGATACCTGGCACGAACAGGCTTGTGAGCATTGCACCATGCCCTTCATTGCCCCTCTGGAAGACGGGTTCACGACGTGCCCTGTCTGTATCGAGTACTTCAATCACCGTTGTCGTCGCTGTGGCATCGCCATAAAGCACCGAACCATCGGTCGGCGCAAAGGCATCTGCGATGATTGTCATGAAAGGCACAAAAAAGGCAGAAAACCCATCGGCTACGAGGTTGCCAATGGCTGCCCGGGACTCTAGTCGACTATCGACACCCATGGCTGTCGATGAAGCCAATGCTATGTTGCTGGAGGTACGGTCCATTAAACCGTATGAACGCAATCCGCGGCGTAGCAAGAATCCCGAGTATGACCGCATCAAGGCGTCGATACGGGTGAGTGGTCTCGATCAACCGCTGGTCGTTACCCGGCGGCCGGGTAGTACAGACTATATTGTTCATTCGGGTGGTAATACCCGCCTTCTCATACTGCAGGAACTGCATGAGGAGACGGGGGATGATCGATTCTCTCGTGCCCAGTGTGTTGTCAGGCGCTGGCACCGGGAATCGGACGTCCTGCTGGCCCATCTGCGAGAAAATGATCTCCGCGGAGGCCTGACCTTCATCGACAAGGCGCTGGCCATCTTCGATATCAAACAACTCCTCGAGGAAGAGTTCGATATCGGTGAATTGTCTCTGAGGCGACTGCAGAATGCTCTGACGGCTGGTGGTTACGGCCTGAGCTATACGTTGATCTCGCGCATGGGTTATGCCGTTCAGGTGCTTCTGCCACTTATCCCTCAGGCATTGAATGCAGGACTCGGCCGGCCACAGGTGCAGAAGATACGTGCCCTGGATCGGGCTGCACGCACAGTCTGGTTACAACGTGGGATGGGTGACGAAGCGTCCTTCGATCAGGTATTCGCAACGTTATGTCAACGTTACGACGATCCTTGCTGGGATACAGACTTGCTACGTTCAGCCATTGAAACCGAGCTGGCCGAACAGGCAGAACTCAGTGTTCATACTCTCCGTGTCGAACTCGATGCTCAGATTGAGGGGCGCGAGCTAGTCATTCCAGAATTTGAAGATAATAATGCGGCAGAATTCCAGGATGAGGAAAAGGACTGGCTTTCCGATTCGGAGCTGAATCCCGAAACCACGGGGCGCGAATCGGGTTCTGGAGAATCCGAGAACCTGGATGCAGAACCAGAGTCACCTGTTGAGAGTCCATCGGAGCAACCTGGCAATCCATTGGATCCTGAGCCAGGTCTTGAGCCGGATCTGAACCTTGAGCAAGCGCTTGCCTCTGACCCTTCTATAGAGGATCTCCTCAATGACAAGCCATCCGCTCCCGCTGATATCAAATCACTGCGCGCCCGCGCCTGGACATTGGCCGCACGACTGGCGCAGCGCAATGGCATTAGTGAGCTCGTCGAACCGCTATCCGGGAAAGGACTGGG
>CAZJEJ010000224.1:0-2212 GCA_964544945.1 uncultured Gammaproteobacteria bacterium
GCGTGTTTTTCTAAGCCAGAGGGCCAGGTCTATTGCTTCGTTCCCGGTATTGTCAGTGCTCGAACCGGTAGGCAAGTCCACTGTGAATGAGAGTTCGGTAGACCCTCTATCGTCGCTTGCCAGTACATGGCTTAGAGACAGCGCAATGTCACCCAGTCCGTTGGATCTTCTTGTTTGTTGATAAACCACTTCACCGTTTCGGGTGTAATTGATATTCAGTTGGTCTTTTGGGTTCAATTTGCGGCCACTTTGCGGCAAACCAAAAAAATTATGCCAGCTTTCGATAAGGCTATCGAGCCTTCCTGATTGGGTGGAATAAAACGGAATCGCGGCACTGGCTCGCCAGGCGTTATGCTGGTAAGCGATCGATAGATCGTAACGATAATTTTCTGCATCGATTACCAGGGTTTCGTTTCCCGCAGCCTGTGATTGAAATGTATTGGTAATGAATACTGAATGTGAAAAATTCCAGCCCTCCTGTGTCCGTGGGCTGTTGCGTGGCAAATAGTAAGCCTGAAACATCGGGTTCTGATCCCTCGTATTCAGGCCTGTCGCCCGGGATGATACAGGGCTAAAGGTAAGCAGCAACGCGACCCCAACGGTTATTGACAGGGGGGTGAATGTCATAAATCTTCCTAGTCGTAAATACCGTGTTCCCGCGTGGCGAGGAATTCGATATCTGGCCAACGTTCCTGCGTCATGGTGAGGTTGACGCGAGACGGGGCGACGTAAGCGAGGTCACCAGCGTGATCGAGCGCGAGGTTGGCGCGAAGCTTGTTTTTGAAATCATCCAGTTTTTTATCGTTGCGACAGGAAATCCAACGCGCGGTGTTTACGTTCACTGCTTCGAACTGGCAATCGACACCGTACTCGTCCCTGAGTCGTTGCTCGACCACGTCGAATTGTAGTACTCCAACCGCGCCAAGGATCAGGTCGTTATTAGCGACAGGTTTGAATAACTGGGTGGCACCTTCTTCGCAAAGTTGAGTTAATCCCTTGAGCAGGGCTTTCATCTTTAGTGGATCCTTCAATCGTGCTCTGCGGAATAATTCCGGGGCAAAATTTGGTATCCCGGTGAATGCCAGGTTTTCGCCCTGCGTAAAGGTATCCCCGATGCGAATAGTGCCATGATTGTGGATTCCAATAATATCGCCGGTGTAGGCTTCGCTCACATGTTCTCTATCGGCTGCCAGAAAGGTAAGCGCATCGGGGATTTTCACGTCTTTATTGATTCGCACGTGCTTTACCTTCATACCGCGAGTGTATTTCCCCGAACAAATGCGCATGAAGGCAATACGGTCGCGATGCTGTTTGTCCATATTGGCCTGAATTTTGAATACGAATCCAGTGAGTTTATCCTCGTCGGGCTGCACCTCGCGCGTTCGTGTCGGGCGCGCCATGGGGGGCGGGGCGTAATGGTTAAATGCATCGAGCAATTCGGCCATGCCAAAGTTATTGATTGCAGAGCCAAAAAATACCGGGGTCAAGTCGCCGCTCAGATAACTATCGAGATCGAATTCATTTGAGGCGCCACGAACCAACTCGATTTCTTCGCGAAATTTCTCTGCCATGCTGCCCAGGACTTCGTTCAGTCGGGGATTGTCGAGGCCTTCGATCACTTCTCCTGATGAAATTTTTTCCGCGTCTCCGGCGGAAAACAGATGCACCGAGTCTTTTTGTAAATGAAACACGCCTTTCAATTCTTTACCCATACCGATCGGCCAGGTAACCGGCGCACAGCGGATTTTCAGGATTTCCTCTACCTCATCCATCAAGTCGATGGGATCCCGTCCCTCGCGGTCGAGTTTATTGATAAAGGTGATGATCGGCGTATCACGCAATCGACAAACGTCCATCAATTTGATGGTTCGCTCCTCCACGCCCTTGGCGCAGTCGATCACCATCAGCGCCGAGTCAACTGCGGTTAGCGTGCGATAGGTATCTTCGGAAAAATCCTCGTGCCCGGGTGTATCGAGTAAATTGATAATGCTACCCTTGTAGGGAAACTGCATTACCGAAGAAGTGACAGAAATACCGCGTTGCTTTTCCATCTCCATCCAGTCAGAGGTAGCGTGCCGAGCAGCCTTGCGACTTTTAATCGTCCCGGCCATCTGGATAGCCTTGCCGAACAGCAGTAACTTTTCGGTTACCGTGGTTTTACCGGCGTCTGGGTGGGAAATGATTGCGAAGGTACGGCGCCGATGCATTTCAT
>CAZJEJ010000225.1:0-2212 GCA_964544945.1 uncultured Gammaproteobacteria bacterium
ATTGACTAGCTTTTTTTTGCTTTTTTATTACAACACCATCACCACCAACAGGCTTTGTAAACCTCCCCTAATCAGTTCCATGCTGGATTAGAGTTTCCGGGTTGGTTATTCGCCTGTAGATATTCCACAGGCGCCCATAACAATAATCTTCAGGTCGTACCCCAAAGAGCGTTTGAACGACCCAATATACCCTTGGTCGCCGCCGAATGGAGTAATCAGTTAGCGGCGGTCGGCCATAAATTCGTGTCCAGCGTGTTTTTAGAACTCATGCTGTATATTCGGTGATAGAACAAGCAACCGATATAGGATTCCCGATGAGATTCATCCAGTTAATTCGTTCAGTCTTGGTTCTATGCCTCTTGACGTCGGCCAGTTACGCTCAGGACAAACCGAACATCGTTCTCATATTTATGGATAACTTCGGCTGGGGCGAACCGGGTTTCAATGGTGGAGGTATCATTCGTGGCGCTGCGACACCGCGACTGGATCAAATAGCATCGCAAGGACTTCGTCTAACGAACTTTAATGTAGAGGTGCAGTGCACGCCGTCGCGTTCTGCGCTTATGACCGGACGCTACGCAATACGCAGTGGCAACGGGACGGTACCGCTGGGCGAGGGTTTGTACGGCCTGGTGCAGTGGGAGGTTACGATGGCGGAAATGCTCTCCGCGGCAGGGTATGCCACCGGCATGTATGGAAAGTGGCACCTTGGACGCACGCAAGGACGATTTCCGACGGACCAGGGTTTCGATGAATGGTACGGAGTTCCCAATTCAACCGATGAATCCGTTTATTCGTCGTTGGAAGGTTTTGCCGAGAGCGGTCTTTCTGAAACTTTCGTCATGGAGGCCAAAAAGGGTAGCGCCCCAACAGAAGTTCGCCCATACCGTCTGGACTATCGACCGCTAATCGATCGTGATCTGACTGACAGGGCGATTAGCTTCATCAAAGAACAAGCGGAGGCCGAGCGGCCGTTTTTCGTGTACCTGCCATACACGGCTACACACTTTCCGACAATGCCCCACCCGGATTTTGTCGGCAAGTCCGGGAATGGTCCGTGGGGTGATCTATTGATGCAGATAGACAGCTACGTTGGGGAATTGCTGGATACGATAGATGCATCAGGCATTGCGGAAAACACGGTCGTCATTTTTACAGCTGATAACGGTCCCGAAGCGCTGAGTTCCGGCGAAACGTCTCTCACCGTAGAAACCGCCGTGCACGGTTCCGCGGGGCCGTGGCGCTCGACTCTATTTACGGGCTACGAGGGCGCCCTTCGCGTGCCTTTCGCTATTCGCTGGCCGGGCAAAATAGAAGCCGGCCGCGTGAGCGATGAGATCGTGCACGCGATGGATCTGTTTCCGACGTTGGCGAGGATTGCAGGTGGCAAGGTGCCGGATGATCGAGTCATCGACGGCATTGACATGTCCAGGTTCCTGTTTGGACAGAATGCCGAATCCGGTCGCGAAGGCTTCATCGTCTACATGGGAAATGACATATTTGGTGTGAAATGGAGAAATTGGAAGTTGCATTTCAAGGAGCAGACCGGCTGGAATGGAGTGCTACGCGAGTACACGATGCCCCGAGCCTACAATCTCATGAATGATCCTCAGGAAAGCGATAACGTGCTCTTTCCCAATACGTGGGTGCCCAAGGCGGCGTTGAAACAATTGGAAGAGCACGTGGCCTCACTGAAAAAGTTTGCCCCGGTTCCAACTGGTGCGCCGGATCCCTACGAGCCGCCGAGATAGCTAAGTTACTTCAGTCGTATCCGGATAGAGACTGTCGGAACAGTGCAAATCGCGCCCCCGCTACCAAATGACAAAAGGCGCTGGTTTTCTCAAAGGAAACCGGCGCTTTTTCGTATACGCATGCTTGATCCTGGTTGAATTCCCGCAGCTGCCCAGTGTTGCCGATTATGGTACCAAAGTGGTACTATACCGAAATGCCGCCCAAGATCAGGGAATTGATACGTGAGCTCACCTCAGCGGGATTCGAGAATCGCGGCGGAAAAGGTAACCACCGAAATTTTCGGCATCCCAAAGGTGTAAATATCACGATGAGTGGCAGGACCGGTAATGATGCGAAGCACTATCAAATCCGCGATGTGCAACGAGCTATTGAGATGGTGACTGATGAAAAAGCGTAACCAATACCTGAAAGTTGTTGAATGGTCCGAGGAAGACCAATGCTTCATTGGTCGTGTTCCGGG
>CAZJEJ010000226.1:0-2195 GCA_964544945.1 uncultured Gammaproteobacteria bacterium
GCGCCGATTGACGTAAGTCGGCAATATCCTCTTTGGCGGCCTGGTCGGCCAGATCGATAGAATTCGCACCGCTCATGATCAGGCGACTCATTTCTTCCGAAATACCCATAACCTGGTAAATACCCACGCGACCTTTATACCCATTGTTGCATTTATCGCAGCCCACGGCTTTGTAAATTTTTAACTCTTCTTTCAGGTCTTCCCTGGTAAAACCTTCTTTCAACAAAACCTGATCGGGAATTTCTTCGACGGTTTTGCAATGGTTACACAGACGGCGTCCTAGCCGTTGCGCAATAATCAGGTTTACCGACGTTGCAATATTAAACGCTGGAACTCCCATGTTCATCAAACGCGTCAAGGTTTGTGGTCCATCGTTGGTATGCAGGGTGGACAAAACCAGGTGTCCGGTCTGCGCCGCTTTAATCGCGATGCCCGCGGTTTCGATGTCGCGAATCTCGCCCACCATAATCACGTCTGGATCCTGACGCAAAAATGCTTTCAAGGCTTCGGCGAAAGTCAAACCTACCTTGTCGTGTACATTAACCTGGTTGATACCCTCCAGGTTAATTTCGACAGGATCTTCGACCGTAGAAATATTGGTTTCGGGTTTATTCAATATATTGAGACCAGTATATAGCGATACTGTTTTACCACTACCGGTCGGGCCAGTGACCAAAATCATGCCGTAGGGGCTAGCCAGGGCCTTCATATACAAGTCCTTTTGCTCGGGCTCATAACCGAGTGCATCTATACCCAATTGGGCGCTGGAAGCGTCGAGGATACGAAGCACGACTTTTTCGCCAAACAACGTCGGACAGGTGTTAACGCGGAAATCGATCGAACGTTTTTTTGATAATCTCAGCTTGATACGGCCATCCTGCGGTACTCGTCTTTCAGCAATGTCCATGCGAGACATAACCTTTACCCGTGCCGTAAGTTTTGCAGCTATGCTGATCGGTGGTGATGCTACTTCGGCCAGAATACCGTCGATTCGATACCTGACTCGATAACGTCTTTCATAAGGCTCGAAATGAATATCCGAGGCACCTTTGTTGATTCCGTCGAGCAGAATTTTATTCACATATTTGACCACCGGAGCGTCCTCGGTATCGGCCTTTGTCGGCGCAGCCGAATCTTCGTCTTCTCCACCGATGTCGAGGTTTTCCAGGTCATCGTCGAGCAGGTCGTCCATGCCACCGACATCGTCGATCGCTCGCACCGCTTTCTCAATAAACGTGCTTAGCTGGTCTTCCTGTACCAGGATGGCCTCGGTGGTCAGACCGGTGTTGAATTTGAATTCGTCCAGTGCCTGCGTATTGGTCGGGTTCGAGACAGCAACGTATAAACGGTTACCGCGTTTGAACAGTGGCACCGCGTTATGCTTGGTGATCAGTTTTTCATCGACCAGGGTCATGGCCGCGAGCTCGGTATCCATCGCCGATAAATCGAATACTGGTAGACCAAATTCCTGCGAAGAGATAATCGCCAACAGGGACGATGCGACAATTTTGTTTTTAACCAGGTAAGTGGTAAGTGGGATATCTTCTTTTTTGGCGTTTTGAACCGCCTGGATTGCCATGGCTTCGTCCAGATGATTATCGAGTACCAGCTTTCGCGCAAGTCCTGTCAGGTTCATATTGGTAGCGGCCATGTTATTGATCTACTTTGTTTTTTGTGTATTTGGTATCTCCCCGGGCGAGTATATTATAGTTTCGTTGATTTGTTGAACTTAATTGTTGGGGTAAATTATACGACCTTACTGAATTAACAGCCATGAGCGGACTCAGGCTCCAGACGATCAGATTTCACCTTAATTCAGCCCGACGAGATTATGCGAAGTAAATCCAGACGGGTGTTGAAAAAGACCGGGAAAGGCAAATCAATCTGACACTAATGTCAGATTTTGACAAAAATGTTAAATATTGTCTCGATTGGTACCATTCATACGCAGTAATAAATGGCCAGATAGTTAAATAACCTGCTGATATTTAACAAGTATTAATTTTTTATTCAAAACTGGTACGACACCTGCAGAATAATAATCATGATTCGGCTGTTCCGTTTCTTAACTAGCTTCGGCTTAGCAATTAAATTTTTATGAGGATTACCAACATGAAAAAACAACAAAGCGGTTTCACCCTGATCGAACTGATGATCGTGGTTGCCATTATCGGTATTTTGGCCGCGATTGCCAT
>CAZJEJ010000227.1:0-2192 GCA_964544945.1 uncultured Gammaproteobacteria bacterium
TACGCACGACGGATATATTGAAAGCCTGCTCAAGTGCAAAGATAAAAGATTCAGTATCGCCTGTGTTAAAGACACCGGTGATTAACTTATCTCTTAAAGCGTCGCTTTTCAGGATGATTTTTTTCCTGGTATAACGATTAAACTCCTCAATGGCATCAACCAATCTGTCTGATTTAAAGTAGATTTTTCTATCACGCCACGCAGATATCCGTTTCAGGTCAACTGCCGCAATTTCAGATACAAAGCCATCCGAGTGGAATTTTACGGCCTGTCCAGGCTCGACTTCCGCCAGCACCTGTTGGGCGTTATCTTTTTTGCTATCCGTTTCGATGACAACTGTGCCTTTTATAACCGCCACCGATACTCCTTCTTTTTGAATCGCCACATTGAATGCCGTACCGACAGCACGTACGATACCCCCGATCGCATGCACTTCGAAGGGTCTATCCTTGTCGGTTTTCACTTCAAAATAGGCCTCACCCTTTTGTAAGACGATACGGCGGGTTTGTTCATTATATTGAGTGATAAGGCTGGTATCTGTATTCAGCATGGCCGTGGAGCCATCAGGTAATACGAGCAGTCGTTGCTCGCCTACATCGGTGTTATATTTACCAGGTTCAACAATTTTCGCCATATATAGTGCGCCGACTATCAATAACAGCACCGCGGCAGCTTTACCAAAGCCTGTCATCAGACCACTTAATACGTTTGATCCCTGAATGCCTTGATTACCGGTATTCAGATTTGCTATTTCCCTGGCCTTTGCGATCTCCTGTTTTATTTCCTCGTCATCCCGGAGTTCACCTGTCATCATCCATATCGTTTCACATTGCTCATAGGCGAGGGCATGGATGGGGTCTTCCTCCAACCAGGCTCTGAAATCTTCTTCCAATCGGGTCGATTTGACCGGTGATCGCGTCTTGGAAAACCAACTGGCAGCACTGTCCATCGCCAGTTGATGGCGATGTTGTAAGCCGTTTCCTGAATTACTCATAATAAATCTCTAAGCCCATGTTGCATTTGTCGAATTGCGGTGCACATATGACGCTCTACTGTACGGGTGCTGATCTTGAGTGAGCTTGCAATTTCGGGGTATGTCATTTGCTCAAACCGGTGCTGGACAAATATACGCCGGGTTAACGGGGCCAATTCAAGCAGAGCTTTCTTCAGCGTATTTAAAGATTCGTGCCAGGCAGCTATCCTGTCAGGTGATGACGTTTCACTTGGGGTCTTCAATTCGTCGAACGGAATATGGTGTTTATGGTATTGGCTTGTACGTCTACGTAGACAGTCCCTGACTAAATTCGTCGCTATAGTGAACAGATATGCACGAGCGTTGGTTTCAAGCCTGTCGAGACTTTCCTGTTTCAACAATCGGATATAAGTCTCTTGTAAGATTTCAATTGCGTCCTCATCTCCCGGTAGCAAACTTCTCAAATATCTCAACAAACTATGGTGATACTTACGATATAAAATCTCTACGTATTCAGTTTGTGTATTCGAGTCCGTGGACGACGTATCAAGTTTGAATTCAACATTTTTCTCCCCCGAAAAAAATCCGTGCCCGGTATGCTTTCCGGCACCAGGCTCTTTCTTACCATCAACAACCACTAATTTAGGCTTCATCGAAGATATCATTAAATTAACCGGAAATATTTGATGCGTTTTATCAATTCACCCCAATAACTATATAACGTAAAAGTGTACGCGATCCCGACACCTGATTCTGGATATCATTAAACTTGCCTTATTCGAAATTCCAGCCAGTTTTTAAATTCCTTATGAATCAATCAATTATATTATTCGCCTGCTTCCACGACCGTCCAGGCACGAAATCTTTAATCTGTTCTCTCCCTATCCCTGTATGTCGGGGAAATTCCTCCAACTTCGTATTACAGACCGACAGAAACTTTTAGCACGACAGTTTTTACAGGCCCGAGGAGGAACAAAATGCTTATATTTTTCCGGGTTCAACACGCTGATAATAAAAAAAAGATGCAGCGATTGATCACCATTATCACAGCGTTATTATTGTGCTGGTCAGCATCCGGCCACGCCCAACAGCTTATCGATTTCTCGATTGGCAGCCAGCCCTTGCCTGGTGCTTTAACGGAATATGCCGACCAGTCTGATTTACAAATTCTATTTCAGAGTTCGGAACTACCCGATATAAAAATTCCAGCATTACAGGG
>CAZJEJ010000228.1:0-2178 GCA_964544945.1 uncultured Gammaproteobacteria bacterium
TTTATCGCACCGGTCGAATAAATTCGACCCTTGTGTCAAAACTGACAGGCTGGTGTCGACGCCGATAGTGCTTTTTCCTCAGCGGTCATCTCGATTTCGATATCCTCGAACAGCGGGGTGCTCAGATAACGCTCACCAGTGTCTGGCAACATGGCCAGTATATTGGAACCCTGGTCTGCCGATTCGGCTACCTCCAGTGCTGCGGCGAGGGTCGCACCAGCACTGATGCCGACAAATATACCCTCTTGTTGTGCCAGGTTTCGAGCGCATTCAAGCGCACGGGGAGCCGCTACAGTGACAAGCTTTTTATCGCCATCGGATACCATCGAGTCATCGGTTAACTTGGGGATAAAATCGGGCGTCCAACCCTGCATTGGGTGTGGGCTGAAACTTGGGTGACTTTCGGCAGGCGAGCCATCTTTGTTGCGTTTTTGTTCGACGCCACTACCCAACAAACTGGCTACCTCAGGCTCGCATACGATTACTTTGGTATCGGGACTCGACTCCCTGAGGACTCGTGCTACACCCTTTAAGGTGCCACCAGTGCCGTAGCCCGTCACCCAGTAATCCAGTTTTTTACCTTCAAAGGCCGCCAGAATTTCGGGTGCAGTAGTGTTCGAATGCATGTTTGCGTTGGCTTCATTTTCAAACTGCCGGGTTAAAAACCAGCCATTTTTATCGGCCAGTTCTTTTGCCTTCTGAACCATACCGCTGCCCTTTAGGGGTGCAGGTGTTAACACTACTTTGGCGCCCATGAAGCGCATCAGTTTTCGCCGTTCGACGCTGAAACTCTCAGCCATAGTAACCACCAGTGGGTAGCCTTTTTCCGCACAGACCATGGCCAGACCTATGCCAGTGTTGCCACTGGTTGCTTCTATTACCGTTTGTCCGGGTATTAATGCCCCACTTTTTTCAGCATCTTCGATAATACCGAGCGCGAGACGATCCTTGACCGACCCCATTGGATTAAAAGACTCAATTTTTACGTATAAATTGACGCCTGCAGGTGCGAGTTTATTGATTTTTACAACGGGTGTATTGCCTATGGTGCCTAGAATGTTCTCATGAATTTTCACTTTATCCCCCCCGGGTTAAGTTGTGCTAGCAGAGCGACTGATTCACTATAATCGATGAAAATTTACTGTATCAGATTTCACTTTTCCTGGTTAGCTATCTTCGGCATGTCTCAGGGCTGATTATATTTGTCCAGATCGTTCTTGAGCATTAGTCGTGCTGGCAAGTAAAGCGGAATTTTCCTTTCAAGTAAAGCGAATTGAAGCACTGCGTGTTTCGGTATAGTTAAAACACGGCTATACGTTAAGCAGGTCGTTCAAGACCTGCTTAACGACCCTGGTCTTATCGTTGGCACAGCTTCTACG
This sequence comes from uncultured Gammaproteobacteria bacterium, assembly GCA_964544945.1. Taxonomy (GTDB): domain Bacteria; phylum Pseudomonadota; class Gammaproteobacteria. The sequence continues at coordinate 1,380 of CAZJEJ010000228.1, forward strand.
ATCGAGTTTAGAGGCAAGCGAAGGTTTTTCTCGTATAGTTATGGTTTTTTAACGGGTGTTTTAGACTGCTGATAGCTTGAAACCTGCGTTCCTATCCTCATATAAAACCGAATATTATCAGCTATTCATCAGGAGAAACTTAGAAATGACTGTTAGTGCCAATGCAGAGACTCGCGGCTTCGAAACCGAAGTGACCCAGTTGCTGGATTTGATGATCCACTCGCTATATTCCAATAAGGATATATTCTTACGCGAATTAATTTCCAATGCTTCGGATGCTTGCGATAAATTGCGCTTTACTGCAGTTTCCGATGCCAGTCTTTACGAAGACGATATCGAGTTAAAGGTCAGAATAAGTTACGACGAGAAAAGCCGTACTGTAACGGTTAGCGACAACGGTATTGGTATGACCAGGGACGAGGTTATCGATAATATTGGTACCATCGCCAAATCTGGCACTCAATCTTTTCTCGCTTCGATTACCGGGGATCAAAAAAATGACGCCAACCTGATTGGCCAGTTTGGAGTTGGATTTTATTCGTCATTTATTGTCGCCGATAAAGTTACCCTGAAATCCCGCAAGGCAGGTGACTCTGCTGATAACGGGGTGGAGTGGGTATCGCAGGGCAAGGGCGACTACGAAATCAGGACCATAGAAAAAACTACCCGAGGTACCGAGATTACCCTGCATTTACGCAAAGGAGAAGACGATTTTCTCAACGACTGGAAATTGCGTTCGATCATCACTTCCTATTCCGATCATATAGATTTTCCGGTGGTAATGAACAAAACGATTGAG
>CAZJEJ010000229.1:0-2152 GCA_964544945.1 uncultured Gammaproteobacteria bacterium
CTCACCGCGTAGCCGCCCTGCTTGAGGGCAACCTCGAGTCGCCTTTGGGATAACGTATCGATATCGAGTTCTTCTTCGAGGAGTCGTTTGATGTCGAAGATGGCTAGCGCCTTGTCGATGAAGGTCAGACCACCACGAAGGTCGTTTTCACGCAGATGCGCCAAGAGCACGTCCGATTCCCGATTCCAGGGTTTGAATACACACTGGACGCGAGAAAATCGGTCATCGCCCGTTTCCTCATACAGTTTCTTCAGTACCAGCAGGCGGGTATTACCACCCGAATGCACGATATAGTCCGACTCACCGGGGCGCTGGGTGACGACCAGTGGTTGATCGAGACCATTTGCCCGTATTGATGCATGAATTCGGTCGTACTCCGGATTCTCGCTACGGCGTGGATTACGCTCATAGGGTTTGATGGACAGCACATCCAGCAACAACGATCTGACTTCGCCAGCCCGGTGTAGCGGCCCGCTACTAGCGTCCCGGGTGGTCAATTGCTTGTACCGTAACTTTCCGATTTCCCGTCTTGCCTGATCTGTTCATAACACCTGGAACAGGCTGCCTTGCGCCGGCCTGCCGTTCGGTGCTCAATGGCTTCACCACAACGGCGGCAACGATAATTAAAGTACTCGATACAGACGGGGCAAGTTGCGCCATCGTCTTTCAATGGCGCAATGAAGAACATGGAGCAGTGGACACAGGTCTGCTGGTGCCAGGTGCGCATGATGAGCAGACGGGGGACAAAGAATGCACGTGTCAGCGACAGGGCGGGGGTATCTGTGATCTCCAGGTAGGCCTCATAGACCTGGATTAATACGCTCGCCACACTTTTCTCTGCCTGCTCCATGTGGTGAAACAGGCGCCACACAAGGTTCGCATCCAGCATGCGGTGATTGTTTTTCAGATACCAGGTATCGGTAAACGGCACCTGCCCCGATGATGACGGCACTCCTGTTATCCGATGATAAAGGCGGGCGACCACTCTTTTTGTCAGCCCGGTCAGTTGACAGACCAGTGCAGCACGGGCACCCAGCTGGACCAAACGAACCGCTTCGATCGCGTTCTGTGCATCATTTATAATCTTGATGTCACCGGGGATCTCTCTGTCGCGCTTCGAAAGCTCGATAACAGGAGACCGGCGCTGGGTGTTATGCGTAGACATGATGGCGATACTGGCGACGTTCACGAAAGCAAGATCAGGCTTCCCGCCTTGAGTACAACGTCAATCTCTGCAGGGTTTTCCTCCATGAACGCCCTGAACAAACGGCACCACCACACGCAATCGCCACGCGCGGCCATCAGGGGAAGTCTGATCTGGGTGATTTTTGCCAGTTGGTCGCTGTGTACCTGCGCCAGGTGGCCGGCCAGTTCGGGCGGCAACCCCAGCAGTCGAGCTGCAATGTCAGGATCCTCGCGCGCAATGTCACGAACGTGCATCAGGTATTGCAGGTTAACCCGGGCAAAATCGATTTCCATTTATTATTCCCCTTGCTGAGCGTCCTCCTTGTGCATGTTAATGACAGGAATTGAAATTAATATGCCTGAAAGCAGCCCCCAATTGACTCGCTATCGAGCTTGATTTTCTGTTTCTCTCGCGCTATGAAAGCCATCTGTGAAAAAGCTTTATTATTGTTCGTATCGATTTTATATTTTGTGAGCCTTGCACGCTTTTTGACTTAATAATTGCCAAAAAACACTACTCACCCAGTCCCGAACTTTACCCGCTCCTATCGCAATCGACCCGTTGCTTCAAGTCTGAAAGCCCTACTCTGAGGGGATGCTTTCGAGCATTTTTATTCTGCGCTGCGCGGTTATTATCTCCAGGCCATCGAAACTCAAGGCAGTAACCCTACATATGCAGCCAATCTTAATAAAACATGCAGCGCATTCACTGCACCATCCTGGTACACGACAACCTGGAACACTTCGGGAATCTGCCACACGCCACAGCGTGCAGCGGTAACCATGGGGAACTTCGTGGATTACCCTCACCCCATCACGCCTCGGCTTATCCGGCTACGGGATGCGCCTTTCTATCTGGGGATGGACAGGAACCGCTTCAACGCTGAGGTCCGCTCATATCTCGTTGAAATTCGGATTGGCAAACAGGGTATTGCTTTCGATCGCCTTGATCTGGACGCCTGGGTGG
>CAZJEJ010000230.1:0-2139 GCA_964544945.1 uncultured Gammaproteobacteria bacterium
GGCTTTATCGGTGTGAATATTGGATTAATTAATCAGGCGAAAAATCAGGATCAACTGGCTTCAGTACTGGCGCATGAAATTGCTCATGTGCGATTAATGCACAGCCTGAGGCTTATGGAGAAAGCGAGCAATGTTAATAGCACGGCTTTATTATCGTTGCTAGCAGGTATTTTACTCGGTGGGGCTAATCCTGAAGCCGGTGCCGCGGTGGTCTACGGGAGTGTCGCGGGAAGCCAGCAATCGGTGATTAATTTTACGCGTGAAAACGAATACGAAGCCGACCGCCTTGGCATTGATTTACTGCAAAACGCTGGATTTGATGCCAGGGGCATGGTTGAGTTTTTTAGGACAATGGAAAAGCTGGCCGGTAACACGGGATTGCAGAGTATCGAGTATTTGAGAACCCACCCAATTAACCTTAATCGAATTTCCGAGGCCGAAGCCAGAGTAAAACCTGGGATCCCGCCTCAACAGAACGAGATTTACTTTTCGATGTTCAGGGACTACCTGGACTACCTTAGCTCGGATCAGCCTGGTGTAACCGGGAGCCAGTTTCGCCAGGCCCTGGCGCTGGTCAAACTTGGTCAAATCGAACCAGCAAATCAGATATTGGTTAAGCTGTATCAGCGAGATAGTGAAAATATCTGGTATGGCTATACGCTAGCCGAAAACCTTGAATCTTTGAATCGGCTCGAGGAGGCAGAAAAGATATATCGACAAATGCTGGAAATATATCCAGGCGATTATGTTTTCTCACTGCGCCTGGCTCGTTTGCTACGAACCAACGGACAGTACACCAGAGCCCTGGATATAGCCCGTGCCCTTGAAATAAACTACCCTCGAAAACAGGCGGTATTTTACGAGTTGACAGAGATTTACAAACAACTTGGGCAGACAATTTTTAGCAAGATGTCAGAAGCCGAGTATCACCGACTGGCTGGTAATCGTGATCGCGCAATACAGTTATACGACGAAATTTTAAGTTCTGCAGATACCGACCTGGCCACCGAATCCAGAGCGAGAGAAAAGCGTACACAGATCGAATAGACATGTGTAGGGAGAAATTCGTCCGATGTGTTTTTTCAACCCCTTTATTGCTATTATTCGCGCACTTTTTTAACGAATTTTTGAAATGAATATTAATTTCCAGGCTCTCGGATGTCGATTGAACGAGGCCGAGCTGGAAACCTGGGTAAACCAGTTTATGAAACTGGGGCATCAGGTAACCACCGATTGTTCAGAAGCCGATATCGTGATATTCAATTCGTGCGCAGTGACTGCCGAGGCAGATCGTAAATCGAAAAAATATATCAGGCGCCTGCACCGAAATAATCCCCGGGCAAAAATGGTGGTTACCGGGTGTCATGCCAGCCTGAATCAGGAGAGGGTGAAAAATTATCTCGGGGTCGATATGGTGGTTAGCAACCAGGATAAGGATGATCTGGTTGAAAAAACTCTGGATCATTTCGACATACCTGGCTCTGTCAGTCAGCTTGATAGTGAAGCTGCATTGTTCTTGCGCGGCAGGCATCGTGCGTTTATCAAGGTACAGGACGGCTGCCGTTATCGATGTACGTATTGTATCGTTACGATTGCCCGTGGTGCTGAACGAAGCCGTAGTACAGAAGATATCGTAAATGAAATCAATGATTTACATAGACAGGGTGTTCAGGAAATTGCTATTACGGGGGTTCATGTCGGTGGGTATGGCAGCGATACTGGTTCGAGTCTTTACGCATTATTGAGTGAAGTCCTCGAACGTACTGAAATACCTCGAATTCGCCTCGCCTCGGTAGAACCCTGGGATTTGCCGGATAACTTCTTTAGTCTGTTTAGGGATTCACGCCTGATGCCACATATGCATCTGCCGATTCAAAGTGGTAGCGATAGCGTATTAAGACGCATGGCAAGACGATGTAAGACCGCCGAATTTTCCCGCATCGTAGAAAAAGTGCGCAGCGAGATACCCCTTTTCAATATTACAACCGATATAATCGCTGGGTTTCCTGGAGAAACCGAACAGGAATGGCAACAGACGCTGGACTACGTCGAACGCACCGGATTTGGCCACATGCATATATTTACCTACTCACAACGCGAAGGTACCAGGGCAGCAGGGTTACCAGGGCAAATCGACAA
>CAZJEJ010000231.1:0-2126 GCA_964544945.1 uncultured Gammaproteobacteria bacterium
AGCCAAACATATCGGCGCACTGTTGATTGGCAAAAAGCGGTTTGAAGTCTCTGTGGACGAAGATACCCTGCGGAAAGTTTTCAACCAGATCGCGGAATTGGCCTTCACTTTCTCGTAGCTTATCTTCCGCCTGCCTGGAGCGGTTTAGCAAGAAACTACCCATGTAGCTGAAAATGATAATGAGGCTTGAAACAATGGAGCGAAAATATATCTCCCTGGTCGTAGACTGGGTTAACTGTTGGAACAGAGTTCCTTCTCCCAGGATGACAGCATCGATGAAGGGATTAGCGATCCAGATAAGGAGTGCTAGTGCTATACCAACGAAAAAGAAAACAGACTTGAGGCTACCCAGCCATGCAGCATAAGTAAAGGGAAATGCCTGTTCGTCACGCTTACTCATGCTTTAATACTATCAAATCGACTCCACACTGATCATATTGATTAATAAAGCAATTCCTTCAACGGCTGGGGCTTACCCAAACTATAACCCTGGGCATAGTTAACCCCGATGGCTTTCAGCATACCCTTGATTTCATCATTCTCGACAAACTCGGCGATGGTCTGCATCCCCATCACATGGCCAATTTCGCTAATCGACTTGACTATCGCATAATCGATCGGGTCATCGACGATATCTTTGACGAACATGCCATCGATTTTCAGGTAATCCACCGGCAGGTTCTTCAGGTAGCCAAACGATGATAGTCCACTGCCGAAATCATCCAGTGCGAAACGACAACCTACCTGTTTCAGCTCCGAAATGAAGCTCGCGGCCGACTCCAGGTTCGAGATTGCGACCGTCTCGGTGATTTCAAAACATATCTTCTCCGGCGATACCCCGTATTCCCTGAAGTTTTGCAGGATGCTCGCAAGAAAATCCTTGTTGGTCAGCGACGGACCCGCGAGGTTAATCGAGACGAAATCAATTTGCTCGACAAACGCCGGATGTTCCGCCAGGAAGGTACAGGCATGGTCGAGTACCCAGACATCCAGTCTTTCGATTAAATTATACCGCTCGGCCGCCGGTAGAAACGCCCCCGGCGGGATGACGTTTTCCTGCTCGTCCAGCATCCTCAGTAGTAACTCGTAATGTCTACCAGAATCATCATTCAGAGACACGATGGGTTGGGCATAGAGACAGAACCGGTCGTCATCGAGGGCCTGGGTGATACGTCCGACCCACTGCATTTCTCCATGGCGAATGGCGAGCTCGGAATCTTCTGGATGGTAAGTATGAATGCGGTTACGCCCCTGATCCTTGGCGAGGTAACAGGCTGCATCGGCCTGTTTGAATAACTCGGTGAAATTACCCGTGCTTTCGGTAATCGCGACCAGGCCGATGCTGGCGCCGATGCGATATAATTCTCCTTTCCAGAATATCTGGTAGTCCCTGATGGCCTGAAGTATCGCGTTGGCAACGCGGTGACCCTGTTCGAGAGAGCAGTGCTCCATCAACACGCCGAATTCATCGCCACCCAGCCGAGCCAGGGTATCGTGCTTCCTCACGGTATCCTGTAGCAATTTACCGAGCTGGCGTAGCAGCTCGTCTCCCGCGGCATGGCCGCAGGTATCGTTGATCACCTTGAACTGGTCGAGATCAAGAAAGCACATGGCGTGTTCGGTCTTGTCGTGCAAGATTGTCGAAAGCAGACGGTTGGCCCGATGTTCGAACTCGTGACGGTTAATCAATCCGGTCAGGGCATCATGGCTCGCCTGGTGGCTGAGCTTTTCAGACAATTCATACTCCTGGGTCACATCGTCCTGTATACCAATGTAATGGGTTATTTCCCCCTCGGCATCTTTGACTCCGGAAATAGATTCCCTCGCACGATAAATACGACCACCCTTTTTTCGGTTATTTAGTTCGCCTCTCCACTCCTTTCCCGAAGTGATGGTTGCCCACAGATCGTCATAGACCGCTCCTTGCGCTTCGCCTGATTGCATGATTCTGGGATTCTGGCCAATGGCTTCTTCCTTTGTGTAACCGGTGATCTCGGTAAACTTGGGGTTAGTGTACTCGATTACGCCGTCGAGGCTGGTGATGATTATGGCGGAAGAACTGGACTCTACCGCACGCGAGAATTTTTTTAATTCCTCTTCCACCTGCTTGCGCTCGGTTATGTCGA
>CAZJEJ010000232.1:0-2057 GCA_964544945.1 uncultured Gammaproteobacteria bacterium
GGGGAAGCGCCAATTTAGTAAATGGCTCGGCTATACCAGCTCTCCCCTGGCCGGGTAGTCATTGGCGAGTACAAAGCTTAGCGCACCCAGAATTTCACGAAAGTGCGGGCGCGCGAACGGCATCGTGCTTATCTGGCTCCAATAGAGAGTATTGTCGGGGCGCATCAAAAATAGCCCAGGTTCGCTGAACTCGGCAGTTTCTTCAATACCGACCGAGGTTTTGCCCCTGCCAGCGGAACGATGCAATCCCCAGGCCTGGGCCTGTTCAACACTCACCCCATAGCCCAGATTAATATTGTTCAATCCCCAGTCTTCGTAAGTCTGCTGCGCACGCGCTTTGTCGTCGCTACTCAAGGCCAGTATAGACACGCCTGCCTCGGCAAAATCGCTCGCAAGTTTATCCAGTTCTCCGAGATATTTGGCACATATTGGACAGTGGAGACCGCGGTAAAAAACCACCATGGTGAAATTTTCGGGCTTTTGCTCGCTCAGCGACCATGGGCCCTGCAAAGTATCGACACTTAATTCTGGTACGGGATTACGAGGTTTTAGTACGGTCATAATGCTCTCCTGTTATGAGTGGTTATCTAATAATTTGACGGCAATGATCTAAATCATCGATTGGATAACATATATCGACAAATAGTTTCAAATGTAGGCGAATTGTTAGTGATACTCTATTCTATCTCGGTAATGATTTTCTCATTAGCCGAGCTTAGGGGGCTCTGGCACATTTCCAGGTGCAGTCGACCACCGCTGGTGTATGGATGATCCTCGACCACTTTTTCATTCAGTTCGATACCGAGGCCCGGCTCGGTGGGTGCGATCAGATAACCCTGCTCCCAGTATAGGGGTTTTTGTAATATCGCATCGTGAAAATCGGTCTGGATCGTCTCCAGGATGAGAAAATTTGGGCTGCTAAACGACACCTGTGTGGCGGCGGCATGCGCGATAGGACCGCAGTAGATATGTGGGGCTATCTGCGCGTTGTACAGTTCGGCTATTACGGCTATTTTTTTTGTTTCCCAGATCCCGCCGCTGCGCCCGATATCGGGCTGCAAAATCGAAACCCCGGCATTGAGCGCAGCATGAAATTCCATTTTGGTAGTCAGGCGTTCACCGGTCGCTATCGGAATCGAAGTCGCCCGTGCAACCTTGCCAATCGCATCCATTTGATCGGGTGGGCAGGGCTCCTCGAACCACAGTGGATCGTAGGGCTCTATTCTCTTCGCCAGACGAATCGCCGACGAGGTCGTCATTTGCCCGTGAGTTCCGAACAGGATGTCCGCACGATCACCTACCGCCTCGCGAATACGACGGACGCTGTATTCGCAACGCGATAACTCATGCAGCGAGAGTTCGCGCCCACCCTGAAAACTATAAGGACCGGCTGGGTCTTGCTTGATCGCAGTAAATCCCATATCGATATATTCGAGTGCACGTTTCGCGGCGGCGTCGCCATCGTGGTATACATCGGGTGAATCTTCATCGCCCCGGCTGTCCGGTGACAGGTTTTTGGGGTACAGGTAAGTATAGGTTCGAATACGCTCATGAAACTTGCCACCAATCAATTGATAGACTGGCTCCTCATGGGCTTTGCCGAGGATATCCCAGATCGCTATTTCGATGCCGCTGAACACCCCCATCATGCTCACATCCGGGCGTTGCGTAAATCCAGCCGAGTAAACCCGTCGGAACAGTGTTTCAATATGGTGTGGGTCTTCACCGGCGACGAAGCGCTCGAAAGTATCCTCGACCATCGCGCAGGCTATATCACCAGATACCGGTATGCCGTAGCATTCGCCGATACCTTCGATGCCGTTATCGGTGGTGACCTTGAGGATAACCCAGAATGAACCGCCGATACCGTTCGGTGGTACTGTAACCCATGTCTTGATATCTTTTAATTTCATCGTCGACACATCCCTCGCTATAACCAGCACCCAAGTTACCCCAAACCAGTGATTTACGAAACCGGTAAAGCCACCAGCCAGGCAATTTCGGCAGGGTTATGATGATAAATTGTTTTGCTGATTCCAGCACACCCGGTATATTTA
>CAZJEJ010000233.1:0-2020 GCA_964544945.1 uncultured Gammaproteobacteria bacterium
AGGACACCGGGTTTTCATCCCGGCAACAGGGGTTCGAATCCCCTTGGGGACGCCACACTCTCTTGTATTCTATTGAAATATAAGAAAATAATAAGCCACGTGTTTTGTGAAAAGCACGTGGCTTTTTAATGTCTTGAATTTATTCGATATATTTGAAGGGTTCGAACCGCCCCCCGGACGCCACCTTATTCCGTAAAGTGTCTGGCGGTGGAGTAATATTTCAATTGGACGGGAATAATCTATCAATTAGACGTATATTTAGTCTATAATTGGACGATATGAAAAAGGTTCCATATTTCCCACGTCTCATTCGAACACGATTGCTCGAAGCGTTGGACGATACGCCCGCTGTTCTTATTCACGGACCACGCCAGAGTGGCAAGACGACGCTGACTCAACGTGTTGGCGAGGAGCGCGATTACGCCTATGTCACTTTTGATGATGCCAATATACTAGCAGCTGCAACCGAGGATCCAGTCGGGTTTGTTGATCGCTTGCCGAAGCGGGTTATCCTGGATGAGGTACAACGAGTACCGGAGTTGTTTACAGCGCTGAAACGGGAAATCGACCGGGACCGGCTTGCGGGTCGGTTTCTGCTGACTGGATCGGCAAATGTATTGCTGGCGCCTCGGTTGTCAGATTCCCTGGCAGGGCGCATGGAAATACTGCGTTTGTATCCGCTAGCTCAATGTGAAATTGAGCAAGTTCAACCGGTTTTTCTGCGCGAACTTTTTGCTGGCACTTTTCAGGTATCCACAAGCCAGCGCTTAGGTGATGAACTTGTACAGCGCGTTCTTACCGGTGGTTATCCAGAACCACACCGGCGAGCAGCGGGTAGGCGACGACGTGAGTGGTATCGAAACTACATTGAGACCATCATGCAGCGTGATATTCGTGATCTTTCTCGCCTACGTCGTCTGGATGCAATTCCGAAGTTGCTGCAGATGGTAGCGGGTCAGAGCGCCCATTTATTTAACGTCAGTGAGTTGGCAGGGCCTTTTCAGTTGACCCGGCCGACGATTCGAGAATACGTTGGATTGCTGGAGAAAATTTTTCTGGTTGATGTATTACCTCCGTGGCATAACAATCGCCTCAAGCGTTTGATCAAGACGCCAAAGTTGCATTTGGGTGATACTGGACTCGCAGGGGCAGTACTTGGTATCGATGTTCCGCAGCTAATTGAGAATCGAGTATTGTTTGGTCAAATGTTGGAGACCTTCGTGTACAACGAGCTCAAGCGACAGGCAAGCTGGCAGGAAAATGAGCTTACCTTTTTTCACTACCGTGATAAGGACCAGTACGAAGTGGATCTGGTGATTGAACAGGTTGGAGGACAGATCGCTGGTGTTGAGGTTAAGGCCGCAGCTACGGTTCGTGAAAAGGATTTCCGGGGGTTGAGGCGTTTACGTCAGGCGACAGGCCGGGCGTTTTCGAGTGGGGTGGTATTGTACGATGGCGATAGCGTCTTGCCATTTGGAGATCACCTGTTTGCGGTACCGATTAGCGCCTTGTGGGTGAACTGATTGAAATATCACCGATATTATCATTATTTGCGAGGATGCTTGTAAATACGGAATAAGGTGGCGTCCTGTTAAAAGTGCTATCATTGCAATCACTCCTTTACCGAAACAGAGAGGGTACTGTGATGGCAAATCTAGTGGTCAGAAACCTCGATCAACGCATCGTCGATGCACTCAAACAGCGTGCCGCGCGGCACGGCCGAAGTGCCGAGGCCGAACATCGCGCCTTACTCGAAGCGTTATTGTTGCGGCCAAAGGGAAAGAGCTTCGCGGAAGTACTCGCCGCGATGCCCAATGTGGGGCAGGACGAGGATTTCGAGCGGGTAGAGGACGAGGCCGGAAACGATCATGTATTTAGTTGATACCAACGTCATCAGCGAGGTGCGCAAAAGGTCAAAGGCGAATGCAGGGGTACGGGCATTTTTCAAGCAAGCCATCGAGGACGAGACACGGATGTTTATATCGGTTGTCACCGTCGGTGAATTGCGGCGCGGCGTCGA
>CAZJEJ010000234.1:0-2015 GCA_964544945.1 uncultured Gammaproteobacteria bacterium
GGGCTGCGCGGTATTCGCACCCTTATCACCCGTCTCCAGCGCCATCAGGAAACCGGGATGAAGCTGGCGGAATTTCTCATCCATCGTGACGAGGTCGCCCGCATTCTCCATCCGGCTTTTCCCGCCTGCCCCGGTCACGACATCTGGAAACGGGATTTCACCGGCGCGGCGGGGCTTTTTACCGTGGTGCTGAAAGAAGGGGTAAGCAAGGTCGCCGTCGCCGCCATGCTCGACGGGCTTGAACACTTTGCCATGGGTTATAGCTGGGGCGGGTTCGAGAGCCTGATTTTACCCATCGACCCGGCCGCCGTGCGCACCGCCACTAAATGGGACGGCCCTGGCCCAGCCATCCGCATCCATGCGGGGCTGGAAGACGCCGATGACCTTATCCAAGACCTGGAAGCGGGCTTAGGCCGGCTCAGCGGTGCGTGAGCACGGGCATGATGACCCCGGCGGCAATGGTTTCAGGTCCAAAAATTCGGAAGGGTGGAAGAATCCGATAGATAGAGTTTTCGGGTCGTCGGCGGAATGTAGAGTTCCTGAAAGTAGACTGGACAGCTCAGTCCCGAACTGGCGAAAATCTCCAGCATGAGCCCAGCCGTGTTGCAGGGTGTATCAATTGCTGAACAGATATAATTCGGGAATGTAACAGCGCGCGCCGTTTGGCTGACATGTGTAACCGGAAGGTTGTATTCGCGTCTTAGAATAATTTTGAAGTTAGTACGCTCGAGTTCCTGATCCGTCTTCTCCAGAAGACCGCGAAATTTCTCGGCATTGGCGAAATAACGGCTGTAAACGGAGAACTCTCCGCCAATCCCGATCACACGGTCGATCTGGAAGATTGCCGCACCATTTTGGCCGAGAACATTGGTCCAAGGCCCACTCTCCGCAATGGGGCGCCGAAGAACAACGCGCGGAAAAATGGGTAAGAATTTCTCGTCACTGTCCCCAACGAAACGACAATGCCAGGGGGTGTCCATTTGCCGCCTGTTTTCGGCAATAAACGTTCCATGGCCTTGTCGGCGAACCACCACGCCGTCGTCGACAAGTGCCCTGTAGGCTTTCTGAACGGTGCCAAGGCTGAAGGGTGTGATTATAGCCAGGTCGGCTTCGGTCGGCAGCTTTTGTCCGGGTTTGAAAAAACCGTCCTCGATTGCCGCAATAAACGATTCGCGAAGCCGCGCGTATTTTGGCAACCCCTTGATCGGCGGTGGCTGATATCTGTCTAAAAATGATTTTTCGTTTTCGGTCAAATTTACCATGGCTTTTCCATTTATGACGTCTTCGTCGTTTCAAGTCCAATCCGCGGCCGAATTCGGTATGGCGACCAAACAAGGCAACCATTGACTCGTAATGCTACATTGCTATATAGTATTTAAAACAAGCCATATAGGCAAATACCCGTTGATCTCAGGGCGTTTCAAACAGGGGTAACGACATTGAGTGAGTCGAGTAAAGATATCCTACTCTCCATAGGTTTGATCGTTATCGGGGCCGTCGCCTTGGTGACCATTATGACAACCACCGGTGAACGACGAATTAGCGGTGCCGAGGTCATGACCTTTGCCACCATGCCGGCGATTTATTCAGGGTTTCTGATTGCCCTTTCCGGGCTTTATCTGTTCGGCGCGGTTCGCAGATTCCGATTAACGGAGCGGCAAAATTCGGCGGAATCATCAACCAAGACTGAAAATGAACCATCCACCGGCCCCACCCTCCGGACAATTGCCCTGCGGACAGTCGCAACCCTTGTTGCACTACTTGCCTACACCCTTCTTCTTGAATTTGTTCATTTCTGGATTCTGACGACCGCCTTCCTGGCTTTGATGTTTTTGATTTTCGGCCAGCGTTCGCCTCTCAGGGTTGGTCTGGTTTCAATATGCGGTGGTACGGCGTTTTACGCTCTGTTCATTCTAGCCCTTGATCTGCCGATTTGACCGGATGGAGATGAAATGTTCGAAGGATTAATCGGTGGTTTTGCAACGGTTCTGGAGCCCCTAAACCTCTTGCTCCTT
>CAZJEJ010000235.1:0-2012 GCA_964544945.1 uncultured Gammaproteobacteria bacterium
TTGGAATAGTAGTAGTAACAATAACTGCATGCTCGACGACAAAAATGACGGGTACTTCGATGGCCAACGACCTGTTGCAAAAAGATACAATGAAAATATTGCTGCCCTATGCGCAGGCAAAGTTGGGTTGCAGTGCGATCGGCTCGGTCTACGCTAGCCCGATGACCGTTTCATCCAAAGGGATGGTTACCGAGCGCTGGAAGATAGCGGGATGCGATAATGAATTCGCCGTTCAAGTAACTTTTACCCCTGATGCCACGGGCGGGGTGGGTATCAATATTAAGGTTGATGAGTAAGTAATGGTAACTACTGTTCCCTGACGTTTAGGGGTTCATTGTTAAGTAATAGGAGAGAGTTGAAATGGAAGGAATAAAAGTCACACTGCCAATCGTTCGAGGGGCGGGGGTATCAGGTAAAGCACTAAGTTTTATTATTTTCATCATGGTGATTTCTGCATCCGGTTGTGCCACGCAATCGAAGATAGGTATTTCCCCAGTAATGCAGAAATCCGCCATAATATTTCAAAATGGGGATTTTGCGGTGTACGAAATACCCTCGTATGGTGCGATAAGCGACGCCTTGTCGATTAGTACTAAAGGGGGTAGACATGCGAAGAATCTCTCTGTTGCATTAGCCTCGTTGTCAAAATCCAGTAATGGAAATATCGTCGTCTATAGTACTAATCCAAATTTGTCCCATGCAGCTATTAGTGGTGCGATTACCGACAAACAACTTCCTAACATCTGGTTAATTTATGCGGGAAGCAGGAGTAACTCTGAATTGCTCTCGGCATTAGCGAAACGAAGTGACATGAAATATTCGTTTATCGATATTATTGCCAGGGATCCGGATTGAAAATAATGCATAATGGGGTCAAGTCTTGACTTAATATATTAAAAACTATAGTCTATAAACCTCATGGCAAGACCCTTAAGAATAGAATTTGAAGACGCCTTTTATCACGTCATGAATCGTGGACGTGCCAGGCAAAAAATATTTCACACTCCGGTCTATTACGAAGCGTTTTTGAAAGGCCTTGACGAAGCACATATGCGATTTGGTATGGAAATCCACGCCTATTGCCTGATGGGTAACCACTATCACCTGCTAATCAAAACACCGCAAGGCAACCTGAGTCGAATCATGCGGCATATAGACGGGCTCTATACGCAACGCTACAATCGCCTGAAGAAGACAGATGGCTCCTTATTTCGAGGACGATACAAAGCCATCGTGATCGATGCGAGTCAGTATTTGTTGCAAGTAAGTCGCTACATACACAGGAATCCAGTTGAAAAGAAAAAGCCACTGGTGGAGGCGCTAGAAGATTACTGTTGGTCCAGCTACGCTCCCTATATAGATCAAAATCAAGCGCCTCGTTGGTTGAATCGGGATACAGTCTATGGGGAACTGGGTGGGCTACGACACTACCAGGCATACAAGAACTATGTCGATCAAGGTATAGATCAGGATACAATCCAGTTTTACCGGTTAAAGCACACTCCATCGGTGCTAGGTGATAAGTTGTTCAGGGAGGAGGTACAAAAAAGGTCGAAATTGCTCGACAGGGAAATTGATAAAAAAGGTCTGAAGCACCCAGTTTCCTTGCCTCAAATAATCAAGGTGGTGGCCAACTATTATCAGGTAAAAGAACAATCTATCAAACGGGCAAAGCGCGGGAAAGGAAACCGGAATATACCCCGTTGGATGGCAATGAAATTATGCCAGGAAGTAGGCAGTGCAAAACTCAACGAGATAGCGAGGCTTTGTGAAGTTGGTCATTATGCGACGGTATCGCAGACTATTGGACGACTAAATCGTTTAATGAGTGAGAGCCGAGAACACGAAGAAATTTATAATATATTAAGTCAAGATTTGACCCCATAATACAAAATTTGACCCCATAATTAAAATTGTAATCTTGAAGGTAGGCTCGTGCTCAATTTTCTAAAGCAATACTATCGATATTTGAATATAACCTGGAACAGTTGTCTGCTAAAACTTGAAGCGAG
>CAZJEJ010000236.1:0-2004 GCA_964544945.1 uncultured Gammaproteobacteria bacterium
ATCAAGGCTGAGCACGCCGATACATTGATGTTTTATCGCATGGGTGATTTTTATGAGCTATTTTTCGACGATGCGAAAAAGGCCGCGCGATTGCTTGATATTACCCTGACCAAACGCGGGCAATCGGCTGGAGAACCTATCCCCATGTGTGGAGTTCCCTATCACGCGGTGGATAATTACCTCGCCAAACTGGTCAAGGTGGGCGAGTCGATAGCAATCTGCGAACAAATTGGAGACCCGGCAACCAGCAAGGGCCCGGTGGAACGCCAGGTAGTACGCGTGATCACTCCCGGTACCCTGACCGAGGAAGCGTTGCTGCAGGATCGGCAGGAAAATCTATTGTGTTGCGTGTATCGCCAGCACAAAGCCTGGGGCCTGGCCTGGCTGGAAATCAGCTCAGGACGGTTCAGCGTGAGCCAGCTCGATAATAGTGATTTACTCGTGAGCGAAATAGCGCGCCTGGACCCGGCCGAAATCATCTATTGCGAAGATCAGCTATTACCGCTGGATGCGATTTATCATCAACGAACCCATGCGATGCCACCCTGGCACTTCGAACTCGAAACCACCACTCGATTGCTCTGCAAACAGTACCAAACTCAAGATTTACGGGGGTTTGGTCTGAACGACTACCCGCTGGCCATTTGCGCTGCAGGTTGCCTGCTACGGTACATCAGCGACACGTTAAAAACTGTACTACCCCATATCCAGCCGATCCGTACCGAGCATGTTTCAGACCTGTTACTGATCGACGCTAACAGCCGCCGTAATCTCGAATTAACCCAGTCCAATAACCAGACCCTTGACCACAGCTTGCTCGGCATTATCAATCACTGCGTGACAGCCATGGGGTATCGCGAGCTTGGTCGCTGGTTGCAAAAGCCGTTACGTGATCAGGAACAGGTTCGACAAAGACACCACGCGCTCGCTTGCCTGCTCGACAACCACGATTTTGAAATCATTGCGGAAATGATGCAATCGGTGGGCGATATCGAGAGAATTCTCGCACGGATTGCTCTGTTATCCGCGCGCCCCCGTGACCTCACCACATTACAGTCAACGCTTGCCTTACTGCCGGAATTACAGCTTGTTGTTGCGGATCTCGATAGCCCGTTGATTAAGCAATTGGCACAAACACTGTCGACGCACGAGCAAATCGTCGCCTTGCTCGACTCGGCCATCATCGATGAACCACCGCTGCTGATCAGGGATGGGGGAGTGATCGAATCGGGGTTCGACCCGGAACTCGACGAACTTCGTGGGCTGAGTGCCAACGCAGACCAGTTCCTCGTTGACCTGGAAAACCAGGAACAGCTTAAGACAGGCATTAACTCGCTCAAAGTGGCTTATAACCGGGTACACGGGTTTTATATCGAAGTCAGCAAAACCCATAGCCACGCGATTCCAGTCGAGTATGTGCGGCGCCAAACCCTGAAGGCGGTCGAAAGGTATATCACCCCCGAATTAAAGTTGTTCGAAGACAAAGTACTGAGCGCGCGCGAACGTGCCCTGGCACGCGAAAAGTATCTTTACGAAACGTTATTGAAACAACTGTCGACGCATTTGGCGCCTTTACAACAATGCGCCACGGCGCTGGCACAACTCGATGTATTGCTCAGTTTTGCACGTTGCGCAGACCGGTATCACTGGTCTGCACCTACTCTGAGCGAAACACCGCTACTGGAAATTTGTGCTGGCAGGCATCCGGTGGTCGAGCAGGTGATGCAGGCGCCGTTTATCGCGAACGATACCCTGCTCGATCATGAGCGCCGCATGTTACTCATTACCGGGCCGAATATGGGTGGTAAATCGACCTATATGCGCCAGACCGCGCTGATTGTAATACTGTGCTATATGGGCAGCTATGTGCCAGCAGAGCAGGCTACCATCGGCCCGGTAGACCAGATATTTACTCGAATAGGCGCCAGCGACGATCTTTCCAGCGGGCGCTCCACCTTTATGGTGGAAATGACCGAGGCGGCCAATATTCTCAATAACGCTACC
>CAZJEJ010000237.1:0-1966 GCA_964544945.1 uncultured Gammaproteobacteria bacterium
CGTGCGGCTTCCTGTTTGCGCCCACCGCTTGATTCTAGCGCGCATTCGAGTAAGATTTTTTCGAACCTGGGTACGGCCTTCGAGAGTATATTTTGTTGACCGATAGCGAGCTCCCGATTCGCCCAGGCCCGTAGCAGGTCTTGCCAGTTACCGTTATTTTCACTATCTATAGGTCTATCCTGGCCTTGATCCTTGACCAGCAATTCGTCGGGCAGGTCGCTCATTTGAATCTCTGCACCGGTCGCCATCACGTTAAACCAGCGACAGGTATTTTCCAGTTGTCGGATATTACCGTTCCAGTCTAGCTGGCACAGAAAGTCCATGAGCTCCGGGTTAATCTGTTTGGGCTCTTCGCCTAGTTCAGCTGCGAGTCGATGCAGGAAATATCTGAGTAGCAGCGGAATATCTTCGCGTCTTTCGCGTAGCGGGGGTAACTTTAATTTGATCACGTTGAGACGGTGAAACAAATCCTCGCGGAATAAATTTTGCTCGACCAGGTGCTCCAGGTTTCGGTGGGTCGCGGTAATAATGCGTGCGTTAGTACGTATCGCCTTATTACCGCCGATTCTGAAAAATTCGCCCTCGGCTAATACGCGTAATAAACGGGTTTGCAGCCCCATCGGCATATCGCCGATTTCGTCGAGAAACAGCGTACCTTCGCCCGCCTGTTCGAACCGTCCCTGGTGCCGGGATTGCGCGCCGGTGAATGCGCCTTTTTCGTGGCCAAATAATTCGGATTCAAGCAATTCGGCTGGAATAGCGGCGGTGTTAATCGCGATAAACGGCCCATTTTTACGAGGGCTATGCCGGTGTATCGCCCTTGCCACCAGCTCCTTACCGGTACCTGACTCGCCGCTAATCAATACGCTGGTATGCGAACGCGATAACCTCCCGATGATGCGAAATACCTCCTGTATCGCAGTCGAGTCACCGATGATTTCCTCGGTGATATTACTCACTGGTACGACCAGTGGGCTTTCGACCTGTTTTTGGCAGGCGCGCCTGACCAGGTCGATCGCCTGGTCGATATCAAATGGCTTGGGGAGGTACTCGAAAGCGCCTTCCTGGTAGGCGCTAACCGTGGTATCCAGGTCGGAGTAGGCGGTCATGATAATAATAGGCAGCGACTGGTTCACATTTTTAACCTGTTTTAAAAACTCGAATCCGCTGATACCAGGCATGCGAAGATCGCACAGGATAGCCTGGGGGTTATCGTTGTTGTCCGAACGTTTAAGCTGGGTCAGGGCAGTCGAAGCAGTTTCGAAAGGAGTGACGACAAAGCCGGCATTCGACAGCGCCCTTTCGAGCACCCAACGAATTGACTGGTCGTCGTCGATCACCCAGATCGATGTGGCAGGGGTATTGTTCATGAATTTTCCAATGGTAAAAAGGCGCTAAACATGGTTCCTGATGTCAGGCTTTCGGCTCTGATTAATCCACCGTGCCTGGATATTATTTCCTGTGCGATGTGCAGGCCCAGGCCACTACCCTGCGATTTATCGGTCACCATGGGCAAGAAAATGGTGTTGCCTAATTCATTCGAAATACCCTTGCCATTGTCGATGATGTCTACCTGGATAACCAATGGGTGGGTGATTTGACCGATAGTGAACTGCCTCACAACCCGTGTCCTGAAAGTGATTTCACCGTCTTTTCGTAACGCCTGTACTGCATTTTGCGCGATATTGAGAAAAGCCTGTATGAGTTGATCGCGGTCTGCGAGTAACTCGGGAATACTCGGGTCGTAGTCGCGACGGAGGGTAAATCCACCTGGATCGGTGGCGATCAATAGCTTGCGTATGTGTTCCAGAATTTCAAGAATATTGACCGGCTTCCTGTCAATCGTTGTGTTCGGCCCGAGCATATTTTTGATCAGTGTTTGCAATCGATCGACTTCGCTAATTATGACGTCGGTATACTCTTTCATCGATGGCAGAGTGATTTCTTTTTCCAGCAATTGAGCGGC
>CAZJEJ010000238.1:0-1936 GCA_964544945.1 uncultured Gammaproteobacteria bacterium
CGGAAGGCTTCCGCAACCCGTGGGATATTTTCGTCGGCTACTATTTTCACCCTACGTTATTCTAATCACCAACGTCGGTAACGGCACCTTCCGATGCAGAACTCACGAGGCGCGCGTATTTGGCCAGTACGCCACGTTTGTAACGCGGTTTAGGGGGTTTCCAGGCTTTGGCGCGTTTTTTCAATTCAGCGGCGCTGAGTTTGACGTTAACCTGGTGTTTTTCGGCGTCGATGGTAATGGTATCACCATTTTTCAACAATGCGATGGGGCCACCAACCGCGGCTTCCGGCGTGACGTGGCCGACCACAAAACCGTGCGATCCTCCCGAAAAACGCCCATCGGTAATAAACGCTACATCCTTGCCCAATCCCTTACCCATGATCGCCGAGGTCGGGGATAACATTTCACGCATTCCAGGGCCGCCTATCGGGCCCTCGTAACGTACCACGATGACATCGCCTTTTTTCACGGTGCCATCGAGAATCTTTTTCAGTGCCTGTTCTTCAGAAGCAAAGATCCGGGCCTTGCCGGTGAAGTGAAGGCCTTCCTTACCCGAAATTTTTGCCACCGAACCTCCGGGAGCGAGGTTGCCACGCAGAATCACCAAATGGCTGTTCTTTTTGATCGGGTTGCTGAGTGCGTGCACGATATCCTGGCTTTTGGGGTAGGGTTTAACTTTAGCCAGGTTTTGCGCCATGGTTTTACCTGTAACGGTCAGGCAGTTACCGTGGAGCAGGCCTGCGTCGAGTAGCATTTTCATCAATGGCTGGATACCACCAATTTCGATCAATTCGGACATCATCGCCTTGCCGCTAGGTCGCAGGTCGGCGAGTACCGGAACACGTTTGCCGACGCGGGTGAAATCGTCGAGTTTGAGTTTGACACCGATCGCCGACGCCATCGCCAGCAAGTGTAGTACCGCGTTGGTCGAGCCGCCGAGCGCAATCACCACGGTAATCGCGTTATCGAAAGCTTTTTTCGTCATTATGTCGCTGGGGCGAATATTCGATTTGAGCAAAAGCATCGCCGCCTGACCCGCCTCATAACAGTCTTTGGACTTATCGTCCGAAATCGCTGCCTGAGCCGAGCTGTTGGGCAGGCTCATACCCAGCGCTTCGATCGCGGAAGCCATGGTATTGGCGGTATACATGCCGCCGCAGGAACCCGGCCCTGGAATCGCAGCACATTCGATTTGCCTGACTTCTTTTGCGCTGATCTTTTTCTGTGCCTGTGCGCCGACCGCTTCGAAGACACTCACGACGTCGATGTAATTTCCCTTATGGCAGCCGGGCAATATAGTCCCACCATAGACGAATACAGATGGCCGATTAAGCCGAGCCATGCCCATCAGGCAGCCGGGCATGTTCTTATCGCAGCCGCCGATCGTGACCAGCGCATCGAATCCCTGGCAACCGGTAACCGCTTCGATCGAATCGGCAATGACTTCTCGCGATACCAGCGAATATTTCATCCCCTCGGTACCCATCGAAATACCGTCTGAAACGGTGATCGTATTGAATATTACGGGCTTGGCCTTCGCGGCATTTGCGCCTTCGGCTACTTTAAGCGCCAGTTGGTCGATGTGCATATTGCAGGGGGTCACCATGCTCCAGGTGGAGGCGATACCGATTTGGGGTTTTTTGAAATCGCCATCGTCGAAGCCGACCGCACGCAACATAGACCGACTCGGGGCGCGTTCGATCCCATCGACAACCGGTGATGAAAAGCTTCTAATATTGGGGTTACGGGTGATGGTTTTTTTAGTAGCCATAGATTTGTTTTGTAATTGAAATGGTCGAGATAGATTAGGCAAAGCAAACTTTAGTTGCAAGTAAAGTTTGGTCGCAAAGGTTAATTATGGATTTATCGCAAACCCGCTAAAACTCTTCCTGGTACGATGGTAGTTAAATTAAGAATCAGGCATTTTTTCTATAAG
>CAZJEJ010000239.1:0-1903 GCA_964544945.1 uncultured Gammaproteobacteria bacterium
GAAGTCGTGCCCGAGGGAATCAAGGTCCTTGAAGCAGTTTCCTCCTCCTTCGATATATCCTTCGAGTGTGAATATTTCGACTGGAGTTGTGAGCGTTATTTAGAAACCGGCTCGATGATGCCGGCGGACGGTATCAAACAGTTGTTGAGCTTCGACGCCATTTTCCTCGGCGCGGTTGGGTTCCCAACAGTACTCGATCATGTTTCCCTGTGGGGGCTGCTAATTCCGATACGCCGAGAATTTCAGCAATATATTAACCTGCGCCCGGTGCGCCTGTTCGAAGGCATGCAATGCCCGCTGGTGGGCAAAAAACCGGGCGATATCGACTTTTACGTGGTACGCGAAAACTGTGAAGGTGAGTATTCCAATGTGGGTGGACGGCTGTATGCTGGAACCGACCAGGAAGTTGCGATGCAGCAGTCGATATTTACCCGTGTGGGCGTCGATCGGGCATTAAAGTATGCATTCGAGCTGGCGCAGAGTCGAGAAAAACGGCATTTGACGTCGGCTACCAAGTCGAACGGTATCATCCATACCATGCCATTTTGGGATGAACGCGTCGAGGCGATGTCGCAGGACTACCCGGAGGTGCGGGTCGATAAATATCATATAGATATTCTCACCGCCCACTTTGTCAACAGGCCAGAGATATTCGATGTTGTAGTTGGCTCTAACCTGTTTGGGGATATTTTGTCCGACCTGGGGCCCGGTATTACGGGCACCATCGGTATCGCACCGTCGGCCAATATTAACCCGGAGAGAAACTTTCCATCCATGTTTGAACCGGTCCATGGATCGGCTCCGGACATTGCAGGGCAGGGAATCGCTAACCCTGTCGGGCAAATCTGGTCTGCTGCGATGATGCTAGATCACCTTGGCCATCGCGAAGCGCACGACGCGATCATGCGAGCAATCGAAACAGTGATCCGCGAACGGGATAGCTTAACACCGGACCTTGGGGGATCGGCTAGTTGCGAGCAATGCGGTGACGCCCTTAGCCACGCAGTAACAACAGGATAATACTGCCTGTAATCAATCCTATGCCAGTCAGCTCGGTCTTCGTGAGTTTTTCTCGAAACCAGAACACCGTGACTATGAAGGTAAAAATTAGCTCGATCTGGCCCAGCGCGCGCACATAACCGGCGTTTTGCAGGGTAAATGCGGAAAACCAGCCAATAGAAGCAAGTGCACCGCTGATACCGACCAGACTGGCTGAACGCCAGTGTACGAAAACCAGCTTGAGCGAGTCGATATCGCGTAGCGCCATTCCGACACCCATGATCAGGGATTGCATGATCAACGCCACCAACAGGGTAAATGAGGCCGCGACCAGGTACTGATCGAGATTCAACGACAGCGATGCTGCGCGAAAAAATACCACGCTCAGCCCCAGCCAGGCTGCACAAGCCAGGCCGATCAGGGTCGGCGCTCGCCACAGGCCTGAGAGCATACTGCCCATGGTGAGCCGTGACTGACCGGCGCTGAGGATAACCACACCGAGCGCACTGATAGCGATCGCTATAATGACCGTATTACTGAGTGTGTCTCCGAGTAGTAGCAGGCCAAATATGCCGACCATTACGGTTTCCAGCTTGGAAAAGGTCGTGCCCACAGCAAAGCTGTGAAATGAAAATAGCCACAGTAAAAATACCGTAAACAGGATCTGGAATAAACCGCCCAGTAGGGCGTAGATAATAAAGGTGGCGTCAAATACAGGGAGGGGGTGTCCGGTATAAAATTTCAAGCCAAGAAAATACACCAGGGCGACGGGTAAGGCATAAATGAATCGAACATAAGCTGCCCCGAGTGTCGATAGCTCGCGACTCAAATGTTTTTGTAGCGCGGAGCGAATATTCTGAAAAAAAGCCGCGCCAATAGTCAGGGGTATCCAGAGTTCCATGGG
>CAZJEJ010000240.1:0-1897 GCA_964544945.1 uncultured Gammaproteobacteria bacterium
GTTATGTTCCCGACCTGGTGATCCGACTCAATGTTGACCTGGATACCGCCTTTGCACGCAAGCCAGACCATCGCCGCGAATCGTTGGCGAGGAAAATATCGGTCTTGCCACAGCTGACCTACAGTGGCGCACCCATCGTAGAAATTGACTCCTCCCAGCCACTTGACCAGGTATTGGCAGCTGTCAAAGTGGCTGTGACGCACACTCTGACCGGGCGCGGTTACCCGCGCTCGTGAGTCAGAGTCCAGAAATCTGTCGAACTTAGGCCGTCGTAGCGGCATGGTGGGCCTACGCAACGAAAAATCAGGAGCATGGGCCGATTCCCGCCAGCGCAGTAAATTGTCCCTGAGCCCGAAAGGCTCCCAAGACCGAATTAGCGTGCCCCATAACTGCGGGGAATGCTCTGGATATCGTTCGGCCAAAGAAAGGACAAGGCTATGAAACTCCATCATCTCCTGATCGTGCTGGTGCTGCTGTCAGGTATAAACCCTTCGACCAGTGCAGCAAGTGAGAGCACCTGGAAAGATATCAGTGATGCAGGTGTCATTAGCCTGGTTGGCACTGCCCTGGTGCTTCCCGTGACACGTGATGACTGGGAGGGCTTTCGCCAGGCGGCTTACAGCATCGGTTCTGCCAGCGGCATCGTGCTCATAGGCAAGGCACTGGTAGACAAAGAACGTCCAGACAATAGTGATAATGACAGCTTCCCGTCCGGACACACTGCCGAAGCATTTGCCGCGGCGACCACCTTGCACCGCCGCTACGGCTGGAAGACAGGTTTTCCCGCCTACGCGGTGGCGACGCTTACCGGTGTCGCTCGGGAGCGCGCCAGAAAGCACGATTGGTACGACGTGGCGGCGGGAGCCGCCATCGGTGGCCTGACCGGGTGGTTTTTCACCGATGCGTTCAATGACAGGGTGCAACTGGTGCCCTGGGTCGATAGTAGCGGCGGCGGCGTAGCCGTATCTACGCGTTGGTAAATTACCCTCAAAACAGATTTAGCCAGCGTCGCTCACGGTGCCGGTTTTCCTCGCCCAGTCGCGTAAATTTTTCTCCGCGTCTTTTATGTAAGCAGAGTTTCTCAAGCCGGCGATTGCCAGCCGGCTAAGCAGTCGGCCTAACAGCTTTAATGGACGATCCACATCGAAAAACAGTACTGCACGGTATTCATCCGTATCATTCCATACTTCGTGATCGTAGAAGTCATCAAATACCATGCACTCACCTTCTTTCCAGGCAAAAAACTCCTCGCCTACCCTGATTTTACAGCTGTTGCTATCTTGAGGGACTTTTAGCGCAAGATGTATGCGGACAAGAGCGTTGGTTGGCCCCTGGTGTGGTGGAATATGGTAATGCGGTGACAGGATCGAGAACATCGCATTGCGGATGTTCGGCGCCTGTTCCAGTAACCGGGTTGTCTCGGGACAGAGTGCACAGTTGGGTGCGAATTGCTTGCCGAGGACGTACAAGGCGAAGACTTTCCAGTTGTCGCCCAGGGATACATGCTTCTGGTCGCGGGATACTTCATGAAAACAAGGAAGTTGGTCGCGTGTTTTGAGTACCTCGTCAAGCTCGGCGCGGATACATTCCCAGTTGTTTTCAAAATCTGCAATCCATGGGAAAACGGATTTATCTATGACCGGTTCGGTGCTGATTAATGATTGCCGGTAAATAATGGTGCCAGCAAGCTTCAGGACACCTTTGCCCATCTTCTTGACTTTTTTTCGCCGAAACCGGCGCAGACGGCTTTTAATGTCCGTGGGGCGGTTGCGTTTGGTTACCGGATTCATTAATCGTCTATAATATATCACGCCGGTACGGTTTTCAGAAATCTGTACCGGTGGGCGCTGCCTGTGCCACGCCAGTGGCGGCACTGACCCAACAGGGATACATTGCG
>CAZJEJ010000241.1:0-1883 GCA_964544945.1 uncultured Gammaproteobacteria bacterium
TTTTCAGACTGGCCCCGGCTTCATCGATGACATCGATGGCCTTGTCCGGTAAATAACGGTCATTGATGTAGCGATTGGCAAGTTCCGCCGCGAGTCGAATGGCCTGGTGGGTATATCGCACCTTGTGGTGTTCTTCGAAGCGGGACTTCAGGCCTTTGATGATGCGGATGGTTTCTTCGACACTGGGTTCTTCCACATCGATCTTCTGGAAACGTCGCGCCAGAGCCCGATCCTTTTCGAAAATACCCCGGTATTCCTGGTAGGTTGTGGAGCCGATACACCGCAGATCGCCGTTGGCGAGCATCGGTTTGATAAGGTTCGAGGCGTCCATGACGCCACCGGAGGCGGCACCCGCGCCGATGATGGTATGGATTTCGTCGATAAACAGTATTGAACCCGGTTCTTTGTCCAGGCACTTAAGCACGCCCTTAAGACGCTTTTCGAAATCGCCACGGTATTTGGTGCCGGCCAGCAAGGCGCCCAGATCCAGTGAATAAATGCAGGCACCTTCCAGTACTTCGGGTACCTCGCCGTCGACGATCAGTTTCGCCAGGCCTTCGGCTATCGCCGTTTTACCCACCCCGGCCTCGCCGACGTAGAGCGGATTATTTTTGCGTCGCCGACACAGAATCTGAATGGTACGCAACACCTCGTTGCGCCGGCCGATGAGCGGATCGACCTTGCCCAGCAGAGCCAGTTGGTTGAGATTGATTGTGTAGGCCTCAAGCGGTGACTGTTGCCGTTGTTCGGCGTTTTTATCCTCCTCGCCGGCGGGTGTCGCAAACGCATCGTCGTCTTCATTTTCATGGACCTTGGAGATGCCGTGGGAGATGTAATTCACCACGTCCAGGCGCGTTACATTCTGTTGCCCAAGCAGGTAGACCGCCTGGGATTCCCGCTCACCGAAGATGGCAACCAGCACGTTGGTTCCGGACACCTGTTTTTTCCCCGAAGACTGGACATGAAACACGGCACGTTGCAAAACGCGCTGGAACCCCAGGGTCGGTTGGGTCTCGCGCTCATCCTGGACTTCGAGCACCGGGGTGGTTTCCTCCAGGTAGGCTTCAAGTTCCCGGCGCAGGCGGGAAATTTCAATGCCACAGGATGTGAGGGCCTTACTGGCATCGCCATTATCCAGCAGGGCCAGCAGCAGGTGTTCGACGGTCATGAATTCGTGGCGTTTTTCACGGGCTTCGCGAAACGCAGTGTTCAATGTGGCTTCGAGTTCTTTACTTAACATTTCCCTGGCCTTCAGGCAGGTTCCATGCTGCAGATCAGCGGGTGATCGTTGATACGGGCGTACTCGTTCACCTTGGCCACCTTGGTCTCGGCAATTTCACGCGAATACTGACCACAAAGACCCTTGCCCTGGGTGTGAACCCTGAGCATTACGCGGATGGCATCTTCGCGATTCAGTCCGAAAAAATATTCCAATATGTGTACGACAAATTCCATGGGCGTGTAATCGTCATTGAGGAGAACGACATTGTACAGCGGCGGACGTTTAAGCTTCGGTTTGGCTGTCGCAACAGCAAGATCGCTATCATCGGTTGGTTGTACGTGTTGTGACATGGTCAGTGGATCTGTGGTTACCGCATTTGTATGTCTGAGCTCGTTATGCCTGACAGCAGGATTATACCACTTGGAGGCGCAATTCCGATCTGCCCGAAGATTTCTGAGTAGTCACATATAGAATTAATTTTATGGGTGAAAACCAGCCTGATGTAATCAGTGCCCATCCGGAAACGCCAGTTTTAACACGAAGAGCATGGAGGACATGAAGGTAACTCAATGAATTTAATAAGTTTTTTCGTGTCGCGATGTGCTTCGTGTACTTCGCGTTAAAAAATTAAAAAGTTTCCGGAAGCGAACTGATTACGGTA
>CAZJEJ010000242.1:0-1882 GCA_964544945.1 uncultured Gammaproteobacteria bacterium
CGATATTTGCCCGGTTAGTTCGGTGGAACAGGTGTTGGGTTCGATTAAACAGGCCGGTGAACTGGGTATACACGTCGAAACGCGAACCAATGTCATTCCGGGTAAAAACGATTCGCCAGCAGAGCTACTAGAAATCGCCGCATGGATTCGGGACAACCTGGGCGAGGACAGTCCCTGGCATGTGACGAAATTTTTCCCCGCTTACCAGCTATCGCACCTGCCGCCTACTCCAGATGCGATTATAGAGAGTGCGGCTGAAGCCGGGCGAGAGGCCGGGCTCAGGCACGTTTACGCGCACACTGATATCAGTTGCGATTGCGCCACCGAAAATACACCGGTTTCTGCCTGGCTAAAACTCGATGCGGAGGCACTGAATACGATAAACAAATGTGCTGCCAGTTGTTGCGGGGATGAGGGAATTTTGGTTAAGAAATTTGAAAGGGCGGCCGGGTTGCTGGGGTAGGTTTACACGATTTTGGCTTCGCGTCGATTTCATATGCACCCTCACCCGGAACCGACTTTCATCGAAAGTATCTTTCGTACCGGGGTTGGCAGAGCGTATTCGGATAAATGTTCTACTGCTACGAAAACCATATTTTCATTGTCGGACACTCTCGCTGGTATACGCTCGAGTTCGATTACGGCAAGCGATATGTCGAGGCTGAAGTGGGTAAACTGGTGTTTTAACAGGCTTTCGCTGACCGAGGCGCATTGACTGGTGGTGAATAAATGTTGCCTTTGCCAATCGTCGATATCATCCCTGCTGGCTACCTCCGGTAGCGACCACAAGCCTCCCCAGATACCTGTTGGCGGCCTGCGCCATAGCAAGAGTTGATCCTGGTATTTATGCAGCAACATGAGCGTTTGTTTGGCCGGCCTGGTCTTTTTTGGTTTTTTCTCTGGGTAACGGGCCTGCGAGCCGTACTGGTAACTCTCGCAGTATTGACCGAGTGGACAGGCTTCGCATTTTGGCCTGGTTTTCCGGCAGAGCGTCGCGCCGATGTCCATCATCGCCTGGTTGTATCGATCGGTGTGATATTGTGGGGTCAGCCGTTCTGCCAGCGCCCACAGTGATTTCATGGTTTTACTTTGACCATACCACCCCGTGACGCGAAAGCACCGGGCGAGCACGCGTTTGACATTACCATCGAGAATCGGCCAGCTCTGGCCACCGGCAAAAGTCAGAATCGCTCCGGCGGTGGAGCGACCGATGCCTGGCAAATCCATCACCTGTTCCAATGTGTGCGGGAATTGCGCCTGATAGTCATCGCGTATGATTTGTGCCGCGCGCTGCAAATGCCGGGCGCGCGCATAATATCCGAGACCCTGCCAGAATCGCAGCACCTCGTCGATCGAGGCTTCGGCAAGCGCAGGTATATCCGGGAACCTTGCCAGGAACCGTCGATAATACGGAATGACAGTCACTACTTGCGTTTGTTGTAGCATAATTTCCGACACCCAGACTCGGTAGGGCGTTTTATCCAGTTGCCACGGGAGTTGCTTACGCCCGTACTGGCGATACCAGTCGAGCACCGACTCGGCGAAATTGTCCACGTGCAACCCTGGTTTGCTACTCATCGATTATCCATCGAAGTTCGACAATGAATACCAGCACAATTGCTAGTTCAGTAATTTTTTCAACAGATTCTTTTTTGCTTTTTCGAGCGCGGCTTTCTTTTTCGCTTCCAGCACCTGTTGTTGTTTTTTCAGTTCGCGTTGTTTAGCAGCCGCCAGCGCATTTTTCTCGGCCTGAATTTCCATTACCAACTCGGCCTTTTCCTTTGCGATTTCAGCTTTTAGTTGAGCCTGTTCTTCGGTCCGGCGCCGGGCGGCGGCCTTTAACATTTCGTCGAGTTGCACATCGATCTCGGGCGCCGTAAAC
>CAZJEJ010000243.1:0-1860 GCA_964544945.1 uncultured Gammaproteobacteria bacterium
TGCACGTGCGTGCAAAGCCGCCAGAATGGTAATGCTTGCCTGCATTGCACCGGCGTGATCGGCAATCGGGGGGAAGCTCATCACCGGTCTTTCAACGGTACCGCTGACGCTCAGTTGGCTGGTCGCGGCACAGTAGTTCAGATCGTGGCCGGCACGCAATTTATAGGGGCCGGTCTGCCCGTAACCGGAGAGTGCGCAGTGAATCAGGCGAGGATTGATATGCTCCAGGATATCGCGTCCGAATCCGAGCCGTTTTAGGACACCAGGGCGGTAGGATTCGAGTAGTACATCGGCATCAGAGAGTAATTCCAGCAGGGTTTGTTTGCCCGGTTTTGATTTCAGGTCGATGCGGGCAACACGTTTACCCCGGTTGAGGTGACGGTAAACCGGCGATACTGCATCGGTACCGGCATACATAAAATTACGCATCGGGTCACCACCTGGTGGTTCGATCTTAATCACTTCGGCGCCAAGATCCGCTAGCTGGCGTGTGGCAAAAGGGCCGGGTACGTACTGGGATAAATCGATAACCCTGATATCACCCAGGAAGCGCTGCGATGGCGAGTCGTTATCCGGTTTCAACGGGGCGACTCAATCGTATTGGCGGATATCGTCGATCACTTTTCCGTCGTTGAGCAGGCTCCCTGGCTTGAGTAATTCGACTTCGCCACGTAGCTTGCAGATCTGGCGAATACTATCGACGATGCTATCGACAAGCGATTCATCAGGGTTGTCACATTCGCATTTCAGCTTGATATGGTCGGCCTCGCCGGACCATTCGATTATCAGGCGCGCCTTGATAATTTCATCGTGCCGCTTCACCACCTTATCGATCTGCTCTGGGTGGATAAACATGCCGCGTACCTTGGCGGTTTGATCGGCGCGACCCATCCATCCCTGGATGCGTTTGTTGGTGCGTCCACAGGGACTAACGCCCGTTAAAATCGCGGAGAGGTCGCCGGTAGCGAAACGGATTAACGGATACTCCGGGTTCAAGCTGGTGACTACGACCTCGCCAACTTCACCATCGGCCAGGGGGTCGCCAGTGCCGGGACGTACAATTTCGAGGTAAACTCCTTCATCGATAATCAAGCCTTCCTGTACGCTCGATTCGTAAGCGATAACCCCGAGGTCAGCCGTGGCATAACACTGTTGAACACGGATGCCACGTTCGACGAAACCAGCCCGCAGCGAAGGAGGCAGTGCTTCTCCACTTACCAGCGCCTTGTTGATCGAGCCGACATCGGTGTCCAGTTCATCTGCCTTGTCGAGGATGATTTTTAAAAAGGACGGTGTCCCGACGTAACCCTGTGGGGATAAGTCAGCGATGGTTTGCACCTGTAGCTCAGATTGACCTACACCCGCGGGT
The DNA here is from genome assembly GCA_964544945.1 of uncultured Gammaproteobacteria bacterium. Taxonomy (GTDB): domain Bacteria; phylum Pseudomonadota; class Gammaproteobacteria. The sequence goes on from CAZJEJ010000243.1 coordinate 1,370, forward strand.
ATCACGCTACACCCAAGCGCATGGGCACCACTGTCGAGCATCGACCCGGCAGGGGTGAAGTGATAGGAAAAACAATTGTGTATGCGCTCACCAGGGCGAAAACCGGCAGCGTAGAGTGTGCGCGCAAAGCGCCAGTAATCGCGCCGGTTACAACCTGGCTCATAAATCGGTCCGGGTGACGCGAATATATGCGTCAGCTCTGGCGCGGCGATAGCAGCGTAGCCGCCAAACGGGTGGTTGTTTTGCTGATGTTCGATTAATTCGGACTTCCGTGTAATCGGTAATCTGGCGATTGCTTCGATATCGGTTATTTCGTCTGGATCGACTTCGGCAAGGAGTGATCGATAGGCGGGGGCATTATTTTTAGCATGGGATACCTGCTCGCCGACTGCCTGAATTTGCGCCTGCTGGCGCTCCAGAGGATCGCGTGTTTCGAGACTATCGTAGAATTCACTCATATTAGTAGCTTGACTGTTCCCCCGGTTCTGTAG
>CAZJEJ010000244.1:0-1835 GCA_964544945.1 uncultured Gammaproteobacteria bacterium
GCATCTTCGCTGCGAAAGCTTCCAGGGCGGCACGGTGATGAACCGCTTCCGTTTGTTTGTCAAGCGTGTCAGTAGATTTATTGATAACAACCGGGGACCTGAAAATGTCGATCTTTGTATTTTGATCGATAGCGAAGAGTTTGCTGACCTGGTCAGAATTTCTATCGAGTTGCTGAGTAAAAATTGCGATATTCGACGACGGGCCGGCCCCACGGCGGGCCATGTAGAAGACCATAGTCGTTAGAGGGGTTGTATATATGGGTAGCTCGTCCGCCAACATTTTAGCGGTTATGACCGTAGTAAGCGTAGAAATAACCGGTGCCTTGCCAGTGTTCAGGTCGATAGCGAGATCGCCGCCAATTGTCAGAATATATGGGGGCTGGATGTTTCTGGAAACTGAAAGTCCAGTAATCTGGGCAGACTCGTTGGTGATGGTGGAAGCGATAGGGGAATTCTTGTCGTAGAAATCGGGAAGCGACGTATCAAGCTTGAAAAGCCTGGTATCCGCAAAAGCGAGCGGACCCTTAATACCGGCACCAGTAATTATTATTTTTTCTGATGAGGCTTGAATGGTGCCTGAATTCGAAGCGCCAGAATCCGACCCGCCACCTCCGCAGGCCGTCAAGAAAAATGCTGTAGCCAGTCCCAATAGGTATTTAGCGCGCATCGAACTCATTTGTACTTCCTCAATTAACTTCACGATCTGGGAAGAATTGTCGACAGCACAAGCCAGGGACTTCGTGAAAGGAGTCACGTAATCGCCAGTTGAGGAATGCTAAGTTGCGGAAATTTAATTAATTAGTGAACTAGGTCACAAGAGTGCAGAGTAAAGGCAGAGGAGTGCTAACTGGATGAAACGTAAGCTTTGAAAAGCCGGATGAATCGTACAGAAGATGCTGGTTTTCCGAGCGTCACTTGTCTGGAGTGTAGCCAAAACGGCCCATACTTGATTTCGTTATTTTCTTTATAAATTGTGATTCTGCGGGTGATAGTATTTTTTTCCAGCCTTCAGCCCTGGAGGGGTCGAATCCGCTACTCTTCTGCCCGGTTATGCTTGAGGCTTGGCCTGCTGCAGGATTTAGCATCGACTCACTGAAATCTATTCCGCAGAACTCACATAGCTCCCGGATAACTTGATCAGGCCTGGATACAAGATCCTCGTATAAAAACAGGCGGTAGTTTGGATGGTCTTTAAAGCGAGCATGTGTATGCGAATCCCACATATACTGAAAAACCGCAAAATATTTACCAAGTGTGGGAAGAAAATGACTCATCCATTTGTGACGCCCTATAAGTCTGGCGACACCATTTGGATCGTTAGTCTTTGATGCGGCAAGTGAGCGTGGATCACGACTGATATGAATGATCTTACCTTCTGGCCACCACTCGACTAAGTGACCTAGATAGGCTGGATAGACTGGAAACTTTACGACCGCTCTATTTTTGCCCTGGCAGCGTGTTGCTTCTTCGATGACTATTTTGAATAGCGCTCCAATCGTGCGATCCTGGCATGCTATTATCGCCTTGAGCAATGATTCTTTTAGGCCATTTTCTTCCAGGCCTCGTATTTGCTTCCAGAACCAGCGGCCATGTTTCAGGCCGGGTACTTGCTGCTTTGAGAATATCGCCTCAATTAGTTTTTGAATATTCTTCTCTTTTGAAAGGTTACCCACATTTCGCAGCACATTGCGAAAATCTCTGTGCCATACGGAGAGGTAATGCATTTCAGCAAAAAATGCGAGATCTGGATGCGCGCCGATGACCCTTGACCAAAGCGTGCTGCCAGATCGAGGCAGACCCACAATAAAAATAGGGTAATTTGCGGTGGTTGATTT
>CAZJEJ010000245.1:0-1831 GCA_964544945.1 uncultured Gammaproteobacteria bacterium
TATCGCCGCGTTGATTGCGCTGCCTTTGATGGTTACCTCTGCTAATTGGGCGGTAAAGCGCCTTGGTGGCTCGTCATGGAAATGGTTACACTATGGTGCTTATACCGTGTTCTACCTGGTTGCCCTGCATTCTCTATATTTCCTGTTTATGCACTATACCGAATCGTTTCACCGGGTAGTGCCCGAGAACTTGAACTGGTTCCGATACCCGTTTCTGCTGAGTACCCTGGCATTGTTGGTTTTGCAAATGGGTGCATTTATCTCCACAGTTCGCCAGCGCCGTACAAAGAATCCAGTCACTGGATAGTAACTCGTTCCAGTCTTTTCGAATGGGTCGAATAGAGAACTCGGCTGACGGCCTGGCTCGAGTTTCCCCCTACCGTAGCTCAAACTTTGCTATCAGCACCGGCAGCAACATCAAGTTGGCGATAAGTGCGGTTATCATCGCGAGTCCGGAGAGCAGGCCGAAATAGATGGTTGGGATAAAGTTCGACAGTGATAAAATTGAAAAACCCAGGACTACCGTAATCGTGGTGTAGTAGAGCGCCCTGGCGATGCTATTATGGCAGCGTTTGATGGCGCCCCAGTAATCCTGATCGAGCGCATATTCGGTGCGGAATCGATGGATATAATGAATCGAATTATCGACCCCGATACCGATACTGATGGCTGAAATAGTGATCGTCATGATATCGAGTGGAATACCAATCCATCCCATCAGGCCCAGAATTAATCCGGCTGCGATGATATTAGGCACTATCGCCGCGACCGACATGCGGATCGCTTTAAAAAGAAAAACGAACATCAGTAATATCGCGAAGAATACCGCGCCAATGGTTAATATTTGCGACCGAAAAAGGCTTTGCAGCAAGTTATTATAGAGCACGGCCATGCCGGAAATATTAACCTGCCCAGGTTCGAGGCCAAGGTTTTCGGTCAGGTAGAGGTATATCTTGTCGAGTAAGGCCTGGCGTTTCAGAGACTTATCCGATTCGTAAATTCTAATGCTGAATCGGATCTGATTACCATCCTTCGACAGGTAAGGAGCAATCAGTGATTTCTTCACCTCTTCGGGCAGGCGCTTGTAGACTACGGCCAGCTTAAAATCGCTGTAAGGTTTGCCGTCATTCAGTGCCTGCAATAATTGCATTCCTGTATGGATCGAAAGTACCTTGCCGGTTTCAGGCAGACTTTCCAGGTAAGCGTGTATTTCGGCAATTTCTTCCAGCCCTATGCTGTTGAACCAGTAACTTGAAGCGGTAAGATCATCGCCCTCGACATATTCATCGTCAAAAATCTCATCCCTGGGCGCATCGATGATGATATCCATCGGTGTCGTACCACCCAGTTTGGCGTCTATCAGGCTCATACCCTGATATATTTCGGTATCGCTTTTATAATAATCGATAAAGCGATTTTCGACGGATAACCGATTTAGGCCGGTCAGCCCGATGGCTGTCAGAACCATAAATAGTAAAAGTGTTGCTTTGCTATGGCGTTGGATAAAGTGCGCCAATGCAGCAGTAATTTTACCGGTAACATCTTTATCTGATTTTTGATCCAGTCTGGGCATCAAGACTAATGCCGCCGGAAACAGGGTAAAGGCGAGTACAAACGATATGCTAATGCCGATAACCATCATCCAGCCAAAATCGATCACCGGACGAATACCGCTGACCAGAAGCGAACCAAAAGCCACCATCGTCGTCACCGAAGTGTAAACGCAGGGGATGAATTTGCTGCGCACTGTTTCACTCACCAGATCGAATTGCGAATACCCGGCATTGAGCGCGGCTAGTTCCCGATAGCGCACGATCAGGTGAATGATTAA
>CAZJEJ010000246.1:0-1829 GCA_964544945.1 uncultured Gammaproteobacteria bacterium
CGCCCTGCGCGGCCAGTATGCCCTTGTTCAGGGCAAACGATTTTCCCTGTTTTTCCGCTGCATCGACAATTCTCAGACTGGGTAGCCGATCTTTATACTGTTCTGCAATTGCCCGTGAGTTATCGGTTGACCGATTGTCGACAAAAACCACCTCCCAGGGCTGGGACCATTCCTGAGCAGCCAGCCCATCCAGCTGATCTGCAAGGGTTTCTGCACCATTATAGCAGGCAAGCACTACACTTAATCGCATACTTTATCGGTCGTCCTTCTCGATTAACTTAACCGTCCGTGGTAACGGGGCAAAGCCCCAAAGTTTTTAATGAGTGAGGAATACACATCCGCGTCGGTCAACTTCAGGTGAGCGTCTCTTTGAGGGACTAATGGCGGAATACATATGTTTAATCGCTTTTTTAACCTGCCAGAAAATGATTTCCCTGATTGATTTGCTGTCTGATTGGCCAATTCCGCGAATTCAACATGGAGGTGCAACGATTAATGAAATCGACGATCCGGTCGGTCTCGAATTCGTAATTCTGCCCTTAGACACGCCTTATTCATCCGCAATCCGCCGGCTGAGTTAATCGTCTAAACGCAGTTGCTCAAATAAACCTTCGAGCTGCCTGTTCAGTTCCCTGATATTAAATTCCTCAAGCACTTTTTGCCGACCGGCGGTCCCCATGGCAGGCCAGCATCCAACGTTGGCCATAAACTCCTGAATGGCCTGAGCCAATGCGGGCACGTCCCGCTCACCGACCAGCATACCGGAAACACCATCCTCCACCAACTCCGGTATACCGCTATGCAGGGTACTGATGACTGGCAGTCCCGTGGCCATGGCCTCCATCAACGCCGTTGGAATCCCTTCCATATCGCCACTGCGACTGGTAACACTGGGCGCGAGAAACACATGTGCTCTGCTCAATTCGTCGGCGACCTCTTTGCTTGTTTTGCTCCCCAGGAAGCTGACATAATCGTCCAGTTGCGCATCCGAAACGAGTTGCTTAAGCGTTGCTGACAGCGGACCGTCACCGATTACCCTGTATTGCACATTCAATTTTAGGGCAACCAGACGGGACAACGCACGTATGGCGAATTCGATACCTTTCTTTTCGACAAGCCTTGCCACGCTGATTAAAATGGTGGGCTCGTCCGCGTCGCGCGTGCGCGGCTGAAACGCGAACTGTTCACAGTCGATTCCTACATGATGCACCTTGAGCCTCTGCGCAGAACAACCCAATGCGCGAAGCTTATCTTGCCAAAAATGGCTTATAGGCAGGAATAGATCGCCGTTGCGAAATAAGGGATCGTACATCTGTTCGTTATGACTGTGGAGATAACTTGATAGATCATAACCGTGGAAGACTGTTACCAACGCCCCCTTAACCAACCCCGCCTCGCGGTACCAACTGGCGCGTAAGCCATTCGGACCAAAATGAGCGAATAGTACATCAAACCTCCCACCATGATGCAACACTGGTTCTGCCTTAGTAAAAGCAGAACGCCAGTTGCCGACGTCGCTATATCGGCCGAAGGTGTCTCTCAGGCGCGATACCGATTTCCCATGGGTTAGATTCAGCGCCATAAGCCGAATATCAAAGCCCATTTTTTTCGATAACATTCGCGCCGCATTTGGTGGATAGCGTGTCTTTTCGATCAGTCGACGGCTTTCCACAATGCCGTGAATTTTGGTTTCGTCGCCGGCCTTGAGTGGAAATATCGTAATTTCATGGCCACGGGCAAGCAGGCCGTCGATCTGATTCAAAATAAAAGTTTCCGATATCTTTGGAAACTGATCGACGAACAGTGCAATTTTCATGTAACGATTATAT
>CAZJEJ010000247.1:0-1796 GCA_964544945.1 uncultured Gammaproteobacteria bacterium
GCCATAATCTCCTCAATAATCACAGCAGGTTCACGCAAAATTACTTCATCATCGCCATTCGGATTCTTCACCGACAAATCCCAGGTGGCGGTGTCGATGCCACCCGTATCGACCGACCAGGATTGATCGGAATCGGCAAAGCTTTTTTGCAACTCGACAAACTCTTTCAAATCGTCGTCATTGAGTGGGTTGGTTTTACCCAGCGAACGACCGGGGTCGAGCTGGTAGTACCAGACTTTTTGCGTGGGCGCGCCTTTCTCGAAGAATAGCACTACGGTTTTGACGCCCGCGCCGAGGAAGGTTTTGGCCGGGCAGTCGAGTACCGTGTGCAGGTTGCAGTTTTCGAGTAGCTCCTTTCTAAGTGCTATCGCTGCGTTGTCGGTGTTGGAGAGGAAGGTGTTCTTGATCACGATGGCGGCGCGGCCACCGGCCTTGAGTTTCTTGATGAAGTGCTGCAAAAACAGGAACGCGGTTTCGCCGGTTTTGATCGGGAAATTCTGCTGCACTTCTTTGCGTTCCTTGCCGCCGAAAGGTGGATTGGCGAGGATGATGTCGTGACGGTCGCTTTGCTGGATGTCGGCGAGGTTTTCGGCGAGCGTGTTGGTGTGCAGCACGTTGGGCGCTTCGATGCCGTGCAGGATCATGTTCATGATCGCGATCACGTAGGCCAGCGATTTCTTTTCTCTGGCGTAAAAGGTGCGCTCCTGCAGCGTTTTCAGGTCACTGGTGGACAGATTTTTACGCTGGCGCAGGTAATCGAAGGATTCGCATAAAAACCCCGCCGAACCGGCCGCACCGTCGTAAATGGTCTCGCCAATTTCAGGCTGGACCACGGTGATCATCGCGCGGATCAATGGCCGTGGGGTGTAGTATTCACCACCGTTGCGCCCGGCGTTGCCCATGTTTTTGATCTTGCTTTCGTACAGGTGCGAGAGTTCGTGTTTTTCTGCCTGCGAGCGAAAGTGCAGTTCGTCGATTTTTTCGAGCGCATCGCGCAGCGAGTAGCCGCTTTGCAACTTGTTTTTAATCTCGCCGAAGATTTCGCCAATTTTATATTCGATGGTGTTGGGGTTGTCGGCCTTTTGTTTGAAGGCTTTCAGATAGGGAAATAACTCGCCATCGACGTATTCGATCAGGTCGGTGCCGGTGAGCGCGTTATTGTGGTCGAAGTTGCCGTTGGCATCTTTGGGCGCGGCCCAGCTTCCCCAGCGGTGCTGCTCATCGATGATGTACCGATAGTCTTTATCCAGTAATTCGGCTCCCAGCGATTTTTCATATTCGAGGTCGTCGAGGTATTTCAGGAACAGCATCCACGAGGTTTGCTCGGTGTAGTCGAGTTCGCTGGAGCACCCCGCGTCCTTGTGCAATACGTCGTCGATATTTTTGAAGGTTTGTTCGAACATGCCCGTGTTTTTGTCGTTTTTTCCAGTAAACCGGCAGTATAGCGAAATAATCGATGACCTGTCCCCGGTGCTTTAAATCGGCGTTTGCCCTGTTTCGTCGGGCATTATCAGTAGGGTAAAATTTATTTGACCATGCGGGGGATTGCGGATATTAATGGTCGAATGAATTCGACCCTGCACCGCATCGGTCTGGTCGCGCCAGGCTTCGCCGCCCGTTTTATTCCTCGTTTTTACGCCAGGTGTACTATCCTTACCTGGATGAGGGGTTCTATTGGCGATATTATAACGCGATAATTCGGGGTACCGGTTGTCTCCAATCTTGTCAGAATCAGAGAATTAACCAAAATTTGGGTGCTTAAAGTATGGAATCATTTCGTTGGGATAATAATTTTA
>CAZJEJ010000248.1:0-1776 GCA_964544945.1 uncultured Gammaproteobacteria bacterium
ACATGGCGCTCGACCTGAAGCTGGATTTACCCATCATGGAACAGGTCTACCAGGTACTATATGAGAGCAAACCCCCCCTGGATGCCGTCAAGGAGCTGGAAAGCAGACCACAACGCGCCGAAAGAGGCGATTGACGGTGATTGGGGTCAGGTGATTGGGGTCACCCATTAGGCAAATAGTCAACAAAAACCAATAAAATATTCTCCCGACTCAACGGGTTCAGTATTCCCATCGAGTTTATTAACTCCATGCACCCGTATTTTCATTCGGTTGGTGTCACACAATGTGCACCAGTCACCCATCAGGATCAAGCGGTGTTATCACCGCCCTGGCTTTTGCCCCAGAAAAACGTCGGTACCATACACTGTCCAATCGAATGACAGATCTTGGGCCTGTAACGACCAACCCGTGTTGGCTCAGCGCATGGGCACACAGTCAAAAACTCGGTATGGATTGAAAGGACTGGACCAATCAGGTCTGGTGGTTATTAGCCAACCCCTATGCTGGTTATCCAGCCCTTTCAAAGCTTAGCCGAACACCAGATCTTCGTTAAAGTCTTCCTGGTTTCGCATCACCCAGTAGCAGGCCCTGGCAATCTTATGTGCCAGCGCCTTTCTGGCCACGATCGGGTTCGTGGCTTTGGCCTTTTTTAGATAAAAGCGTTTTGCTTTATCACTGTGCTGGATCGCAAAATTGGCCGCCTCGATAAAGGCCCAGGCCAAATATCGATTTCCATTCTTGCGATTGTTCTCACCTTTCTTTTTACCGTTGCTCTCACGGCGGCTGTCGACACAACGGCAATAAGAGGCAAAATTACCCGGGCCTTTAAAGCGAGTAATATCACCGGTCTCGAGCAAAATCGCCTGGGCCAATATATCGCCTATGCCAGCGGCTGTTTTGAGGCGATTAAAGCCCAGTACTGGCTCTACCTGCGCGAGTATCGATTTCTCTAGTACTGATATTTGCACTGATAGCGCTCGTATCATCGAGAGGTGGCTTTGTAAGGCCAGTTGAACATTGCTATCGCCGACAATTGGTAGCTGGAATTTCTTGGCTTTAATGTGACTGGCCTTCAGGGTTTGGCCAGTGTGCATCTGAACTTGCGATTTGAATCGAATAATATGACTGCTTCTATCCTGGACCAGTTGTATTCTTTTACGGAGTAAATCGCGTAATCCTCGTTCAGACTTTGGATAGATATAACCGGTGGGTAAAATCCCTAAGCGCATCAGATGTGCCAGGTGAAACGCATCGTAACGATCATTGGTGCGTTTTAATCCGCTGTACTGAACCACCTTGGCGGTATTCACTAGCTCGACCCGAAAGCCAGCGTCCATCAGCGCATCGACGAGCCAGTACCAGTTGAAGGTGGACTCGACGGCAATCGCTTTCAATCTTTTTTTGTATTTCGATAATGCGCGAATGGTGAGTTCGGAGTAGTTGTCCAGCTTGATTTCAAGTAGTCGTTTATCTTTGTCATCAATCACGCAGATAACATGATTGTTTGAATGTAAATCGATTCCGCAATAAAGTGACATGGCAGCCTCCAATGGTTTGTTTGGGAACAGTCATTGTAGTCCTCGCCACCACGGTGGTGGGGCGAGGCTGCCTTATGTTTATCAGGTCTTTCCATGCCACATTACTCATACCTCTTGATAATCCGGCTTACAGTTGTGTAATGTTTGCCAAAGTGCGCACCGATTTCTTTCATTGTATACCCACCCGATAAATAGGCCTCTTTGATTGCTATATTGTCGTCTTTATATTTATCCTGGT
>CAZJEJ010000249.1:0-1771 GCA_964544945.1 uncultured Gammaproteobacteria bacterium
GCTCCGATTAACCAGTGCCCACCTGGCGGGCAATCGACTATCGTCGCACTCGCGGGTCTGCTCAAGGTGGAAGTACTCGAGCTGAACACCGCGCATGGGGAGCATAAAGAAATTCCGTTGGTGGCGATCATCGCCGAGCAAAGCTGTATCGGTTGCACCCTTTGTATCCAGGCCTGTCCAGTGGATGCGATCCTCGGCGCGGCTAAACACATGCATACCATAATCACCGACGAGTGCACCGGCTGCGAATTATGTCTGCCGCCCTGCCCGGTGGATTGCATCGACATGGTTCCAATCAAGCAATCGGCCGTGTGCCCCAGCCAGATTCCGCTGGTGCAGTATTATCGCGCGACCAGGAGTAAAATACGGGCATTAACGCAGGCCCGTTTCAAATCGGACCGATCACGCACCCGATTCGAGTTTCGTGAAAAACGCCTGCTACTCAAGAAACAACTGGACGAAGAACGTCGCCGCATCAAGCGCGAAGCACTGCAAAAAAAGCACCCCCAGAAAAAGGTCGCGGACACCACCGTTAATCCAGTGCAGGCCGCACTCGAACGCGTCAGGGCGAAAAAACAGGCTCTGGACGTCAAACCCGGGAGCACCACGGATTTAACCACGGCGCAACAAAAGCAAATCGAACAAACAGACAAACGGCGACATGTAACAAGTCGAACCCGACAAGGAATCGTAAAATGAACAGTGAAAAACGCGATGAAATTTTTCGCCGATTTCGTGGAAACGATAATAATCCCACCAGCGAACTCAAATACCACTCGAATTTCGAGTTGCTCATTTCGGTACTGTTATCGGCGCAGGCCACCGATGTCAGCGTCAACAAGGCGACCACAAAACTATACTCGGTCGCAAATACGCCCGAAAAAATACTTTCGCTAGGGGAGGATGCCCTCAAGGGCTACATCAAAACCATCGGCTTATTCAATTCCAAAGCGAAAAATACTATCGCTACCTGCCGCATTTTAATCGAGCAGCATAACTCGAAGGTCCCCGATGACCGTGTGGCGCTCGAAGCCCTGCCCGGGGTGGGCAGAAAAACGGCCAACGTGATCCTGAATACCGCCTTCGGACATCCGACTATTGCGGTCGACACCCATATCTTTCGCGTATCCAACCGCACCGGTATCGCCCCTGGCAAAGATGTACTCGTGGTGGAAAGAAAGTTGCTCAAGGTGGTTCCCGATGAATTCAAGCTAGGCGCACACCACTGGCTAATCCTGCATGGTCGCTACACCTGTGTCGCGCGCAAGCCGCGCTGCGGTAGCTGTATTATCGAAGACCTGTGCGAGTTCAGGCATAAAACCGAGGATTAAATAAATGTTCCAGTCGCGTGACGAAATTCGCCAAACCTACCTGAGCGTATGGCAAAAAATGCAATCGCAATCGGTACTCGAACCGATGGAATCGATCATCGCCGACGTGATCAGTTTGCATCCCGAGTACCACAGGGTACTCGACCAGAAAGACCAGCTCATGTCTCAGGAATATACCCCGGAAGGCGGTCAAACCAACCCGTTTTTACACATGGGCATGCACATCGCGTTACGCGAGCAAACCAGCACCGACCGACCGCCTGGCATTCAGGCTATTTACCATAAACTGGTGAAGCGCCTCGGCCTGCACGAAGCGGAGCACGCGATGATGGAGTGCCTGGGGCAAGCCCTGTGGCAGGCGCAGCGGGATAATTCAGTACCCGATGAGGGAAAGTATCTGGAATGCCTGAAGAGGTTGTGAGCGTTTTTCACGACCATGT
>CAZJEJ010000250.1:0-1760 GCA_964544945.1 uncultured Gammaproteobacteria bacterium
GCCCCGAAGTATCCACCGGCACCGCCACTACCGAATACAGCTATCCGCATACCGAACCCAAATTACCTGATTCGGCATGATTGTAGCCTATGCTGATGCGTTTGACGGGCTTATCGAATAATCACGCTGTTTATTTTGTGTGGATTTGCGATCGTTCAGCCAGTAGATTAGTTTTGCGCCTTAAATTCCTGATAATTTAGCCATTGTAAAAACTCTCTGTATTCTTCCGATTCCACGCCTTTTGTCCTGAGCTTATTCCATGTTTTGAAGTGTTCAAACTCGGTCTTTTCATCCGATGCCATTGAACTGGCCTGTATGGATTTTATTGGTGCCTGTTTTTGTGCAGACGTGAAAATGGTTTTATCATCGTTGGACAAAAGTCGTCCGTTATCGACCCACTCATTCGAATTATCATAACCATCGTCAGCCGGTCCGGTCACGGTACAGGCACCGAGCAGAAAGGTGCTAAAAATTAGTGCTAGCCGCTTTTTATTCAATATGTTGCTCATCATAGCCTGGGTAAAACAGTGAATGTCCTGATTAAGACCGAAAATATTCCAAACCATTCCCCTGGGATTAGAATAAACGAAGTAAAAAAGAGCGGCCCAACCGGCCGCTCTTTTCCTAACTACTCGATTACCGCTAGAACTTGATCCGGCTACCGATTGCGATGATGTCGGCAGCTTCACAACCTACACAATCAGCATCGAGCTCACGACTTGTCGCAAATAACTCGACACCCTTCATAGGGAAAAATGCATAGGTTAAGCCGGTACTGTCTCCCTCAACCCCGAATCCATCTTCACCGTCACCCATGTCAATGCTGACGGCATGCTTCCCGGTCTTGTAACCGACTTTGAAGAATGTCGCCTCCTTATCACCCGCAACAACTGGGCCGTCGGCATCAATATCAGAAATGGCTGCGGTGACATTAAAGCCACTGTCATGCAGATACGAGATAGAACCACCGGTTATATCGGCGCCGTCGGTGGTAGCGTCAACGTCAGCCGCTGTGGCGGTAAAAATAGCAAAACCGAGTTTGCCGCCACCGACATCTCCCTTATATCGAAGCGCGAGTTCGGAGGCATTACCCTGGTTGAGACCCACTGCCGCGCTAAAACCATTGAAATTAGGGGTGTCATAACGCACACGGTTTTGGCGGCTGAGAGCGTCTGCTATCGTAAAGTAATTTTTCCAGGCAACACCCGGAGCAACCTCATAGCTACCCCAGTTATCGGTAAGGGGTGCGGCCGAAGCGAGTGCAGTTCCGGAAAAATCGACCTCGGTACTGCCGTTGGCAGCGCCGTCGCCTTTACCGAAGGATATTTTACCGAAGTCCCCGGATAAATAGAGATCCTGGTAACGGTTGTCCTGATTATCTCCAGTATCTCCTAAATTTGCTCCGTTCGGGGCGCCTGCGCTGTTTTCTCGTGCCTGGATTTCAAACCGGAAGCCCCATGTCAAGCCATTATCCGCCGTATCGGAGCCGGTGAAGCGAAAGCGTGAGCCACTCCAACCGATATCCACGTACTGTAATTCGTCACCAGCAGCGTCATCAGGCGCTACCACCATACGGCTCACCTGGCCAGAAAGTTTGGCCTCGAAGGCCTGGGCGGCCTGGGCGGTAGGTACTAGAATTATCGAACTCGCTAAGACAGCGACTACGAGCGATTTTTTAAGTAGCGTGTGAGAGGGACCTGATAGGTCATCAGGCGTGAGATGTGCCATTGGCGAATCGCCAATATTGAACTGTTTCATTG
>CAZJEJ010000251.1:0-1731 GCA_964544945.1 uncultured Gammaproteobacteria bacterium
TGTATGTGGGTTTGAGAATATCGTCGAAACCAAAACGCTTGCCAAGTTCGATCCAGAACCAGTGGTCTGATTTCGCTTCGCCGGGCGGATCGATGAGTCGATCGTTCCAGACAATTCGGCGGTCTTCGGCGAATCGCGTGGTACCCCCTTTTTCAATGCCACTTGCCATCGGCAATACATAGTCGGCGTAGCGCGAGGTTTCGTTTTTAAACAGATCCATGTGCACCAGCAGGTCGAGTGATTCGATCGCTTCGCGCACCCTGCGCTGGTTTGGCCATTGGGCGCACGGGTTATTGCCGGTAATCAATGCGCGAATCGGATAGGGGTTATCGGTGAGCATCGCCTCGATCCAGACGAGCGGATTTTTGCTGACCGCCGGTTTGGTGTCTGGTATGCGGGCTTCGGGAATCGCCGGTGCCCGCCAGTCGAGCTCCGAAGACACATTAAAATAGCCGCCGCCTCTGCGCCCCCAGTTACCCGTGATCGCTGCGAGAAACATAAATACGCGGTTGGTCTGGATCGAATTGGTATGCTGATTGATGCCGCGGCTGAGGAATATCATGCAACCGTCGGCCGCGGCTATCGCTCGTGCCAGTTCTTTTATTTGCTGCACGGGCAGGTCGGTTACCGCAGCAGTCCAGTGGACATCGTAAGATTTTTGCTGGATGAAATCGCGCCAGGCCAGCCACCCCTCGACCCATTGTTCGCAAAATTCAAGATCGACCAGGTTTTGATCGAACAGGTAGTGAATGATACCGAGGCCGAGCGCCATATCGGTACCCGAGCGAATGGGCAACCAGTGGTCGGCCTTGCTTGCGGTGGTGGTCATGCGTGGATCCACCACGATCATCCTGGCCCTGTTCCTGATACGCCAGTCGTTTACCAGGCCAAAATTGACCGGGCGGGTTTCCGCCTGGTTGTCGCCAATATACAGGTAGAGCTCGGCGCTGCCGATATCCTCCTCGGTGTAAATGTTAGCCAGGTGGCCCATACCCTGGGTTATCTTCAGCGCAAGGCTCTTGCCCAGGCTGCAAAACGGTTCGGTTGCGGCGACGTTGCGCGTACCCCACAGTCCGGTGAAGAGTGGAATCGCACCATTAATATTCAATACCCCGGTGCGCGAACCCGCGTAGATAGCGAGCGATTCAGCGCCATACTGGTTTCGCAGAGTACCGAGTTTATCGGCTATTTCATCGATAGCCTGCTGCCAGCTTATGGTTTCGAATCGATCGCTGCCGCGTTTACCGATGCGCTTTAACGGGTGCAGCAGTCGATACGGATTGTTGTACATCTGCAACGTCATTTGAGACTTGGGGCAGATTCGGCCCTGGAATACCGGGTCTTCGGTATTGCCATAAATATTGACCACCTGGTTACCGCGAAGGTGGTATTTGATCGGGCAGGCGTTAAAACAAATGTTACAACCCCCGGGTACGATGCGCTCGGGGAGTTTTGCCTCGGCAGATTTCTCGGCTTTATTGTAGGAACCCCGCGCAACCACGGGGAGCAGACTGGCGCGCACCTCTTTATCGAGCATGATCGACGGCGTGTTCTGCAGCAGTACCGTCGAATCGGTCTTTCCCATATCACGCGGTCTTTTCAGGTAAATTGTCGCCGGTTTTTGTAAAAAATGGTCGGTATCGAGCAGTTCACGATTATCCCTCTGCGCCTGTTGTAACAGGTCCTCGCGTTCCCCGAAGCTAATTGCGCGCGTCGGGCAAACGGAGGCAC
>CAZJEJ010000252.1:0-1730 GCA_964544945.1 uncultured Gammaproteobacteria bacterium
ATCCCTGTAGGGTCGAATTCATTCGACCAATTCAATCAAACCGGTCGAATTCATTCGACTCTACTCGGTTTGTGTTGAGTATATCCGCGTAAAGATTAACGTATATTATTTTTGCCGTGGCAATCGCAGGGATTGCGAGGATAACCCCGAGTATTCCAAATACGCTGCCAAAAATGATTATCCCCAGTATTACCATTACCGGATGCAGATTGACCGCATTCGCTATCACCGCGGGAATCACGATGACATTGTCGACAAGCTGGGCCGTGATAATCACCAGTACGCCGAGATATAAAAGCGAAGGATCAAAAGGAGTCATCGCCGATGCCACGAGCAAACTCAGGATGATAGAAATAACAGGCCCGACATAGGGCACCAGGTTAAGAATGCCGGTAATACTGCCAAGCAGGATTGGGATATCCATGCCGATCAAGCTAAAGCCGATAATGCATATGAGCGCCATCACCAGCGACTGGATCATCACACCCCGGGTGTAGAGCAGCAACTGTTTCGATACGCGGTGGTAAATTAGCCAACCCAGTTCGAAGCTGGAATTGGGAAGCCAGTTCATCAATTTGTTTCGTACAGTCTTGAAATCCTTGAGCAGGTAATAGGTCAAAAATGGTACCAGTAGCGAAATCATCGTGAACCCCAGTAGCTTGTTAGATACACTCAATAACAGTGACTGGCCAAGTGAGGAAGATTGCGACAGTAGTGAGATAATCACTTCGGAAACATCCAGATCGATACCGATATGGCTTGAAAACACGCTACTGTAGTAAGTTAGAAATCTCTCCAGCTGCAATATTATCTGGGGTAGCTTGGCCTGAAGCAGACTCACCTGGTCGAATAATTGGGGTAGTGCAAATCCGACTGAAATGAAACCGAAAAACACCAGTAAAACCAGCACGATTAGAATCGACAGCGAGTGATTGATATTGTGTCGCACCAGATACTGGGTTGCGGGCTCGAACAGGGCATACAGGGTAAGTGAAATGATCACCGGGATCAGTATCGCCGATAGCAGATAAACGCTCGCAAGGCTCACAGCCACGATGCCAAGGAAGACTTTGAAGGTCTGTATATAAGCGCTCGATGTTTTTATGTAGCCGTTTTCGGGCAATTTACTGCTCCGCAATCAGCTTGTTGGCCTGTAACAACCTTTGCGCCAGGGTAGAGGACAGGTTCATCAAGAAACGCGCGCCGAGACGTGGTTCGTATTCTATCCATTCCTCCAGGTCCTGCTTGAGGAAATACACCAGCCTCGAATTACCAACCGAGAAAGCGTCGGCGATTCTGCCCTCGGGCTCGGCGAGTGCTATCTCGCCAAAAAAATCACCTGTTTCGAGCTGCGCCAGTTGGGTTTCGTTTGCCATAACGCGTACCGAACCATCGAGTACCAGAATCGCGCCGGCACCCTTATCACCCTGACGGAAAATAATTTCTTCGTTGAGAAAGTTTCTGACGTGCATCTTGCGGCACAAAAACTCGATTTGCCTGGCAGGGATGCCATCGAATAACGGCGTTTTCTGCCATAAACCCGTAATCGTCTGCAACTCGTCAGTAGTGGATCTGAAAATATTCGACCAAAAAATATTACCCATGAAAATGCTCGTTTCCCTGTTGGGTGCAAGAATAGCAGACCGTGAATTGAGAGAGAACCATGGATTACCCGAAGGCAGGTTTATCCGCTGGCACTTCCTCTAATCGAGATAAACCCTGTAGGGTCG
>CAZJEJ010000253.1:0-1700 GCA_964544945.1 uncultured Gammaproteobacteria bacterium
GCTATCACCAGATGGCAAACGAATCGATCATATTTTACAAGATAAAAAAAGTACCAATCATACCTATGTGAACGATGAGCGCATTGATCTTCGCCGTTTAAAAGATGGTGATGTTATTCGTATTGGGAAAAGTCACTTTCGTTTTGAAGATGAAGCGAAAGGTAATTTGGGTGAGACTGCCAAACTCCACAAGACATGGTTTCCCGGCGTGTTTTATACCAGGACAGGAAAAAAGAAAAAATAATTCATTCGCCTAGTCCTCGCCGTCGCTCTTCGAATTCTTCCTTGTCGATCTCGCCTTTGGCGTACCGTTCCCTGAGGATTTCCAGGGGCATTTTGTCTGGAGGGTTGTGAGAAGTACCACCGTGTCGCGACTCAACGAGCCAGCGCACCAGGAGTACGATCAGGATCAGCGCCACGATCATCATAATCGGGCCAATGATCATCCCGGCCCATCCCCAACCCATGTCAGACATCATTGCGACTCCCTCCAGTAACATGCGAAGTAAGCACTATGCATCAGTATAAACACCAATACAATGGTGGTGTAACATTTTTAAAAAAGCGACAAGCGCTGGTCTATGGCCTGGTATATCCCTTACTTCGAAGGTATCGGGGGTGGCGTCTTTGACATCGGGTGCAGTGATCGGGCGAAAGCTACCCAGATATTTTAAAAAGGATTAGTATCGGAGTTCTGCCACTACCGCATGATGATCACTCGGCCAGATGCCATCTATTGGTTTATCGCCGGCTAGTTTGCAATCCACTATGTGTCCGGCACCACCGGATTCAGGCCATCCAGCAAAGATATAATCCAGACGGCGGTCGGGCTCGAATTTGACAACCACGTAAGGGTTGCGGTTATCCCAGGTTATACCTCTCCCGACTCCTCCGGCGACAGCCCATGCATCATGAAAGACCAGGCCTTCTACTGGGCAGTTGGTCAGCCCGGTGAGCATTCTTATCTCATCCGAACCCGGTTCTGAATTGAAATCGCCGCACAGGATTGGCGGAAAGGTAAAAGGTCTCTTCTGATCTATGAAGCGAGCCAGGTCTGTTACCTGGCGTTGTCGAATATGGCTGTGCTCGAATTTCCAATTCAGGTGGGTGCTGAATACCGGTATGCTGCCGCGCGGACCGTCCACCTCGGCGAAAAGGGCGAGCCTTCCCTCCCCGGTTTCCTGTTTACCGAAGAGCATGGTGGAATCGCTTCCGACAATCGGCCAGCGTGACAGTAGTGCGTTACCAAACTTGAATCCCCTCATCTCCATATTTGATGCAAATACATGCTGGTATCCGAGACGATCAGCAATTTTTTCAGCGAAATTGGTTGCATCATCCCCCCACACCTCTTGCAGCGCGATAATATCCGGATCTAAATCAGCGATGGACTGCAATATAGCCGGCTCTCGTTGCTCCCAGGGTCCAAAATGCCACCAAATATTCCATGTCATAACACGGAGCCTGGATTCAATCATTTCCACATTTTTTGAAAGACTATTCATAGCTTGCTCTATATTAATGCATTACTGTAAAGTTAATTTAGTCCTGGATTATAAAGCTCCCATGGTAAAAAGGTAGTATAAGGAGGTTCGGTATGGATCACATTAACCGGCTGGTGCGACCTTCACAGGCATCGTCGCATCACCTCGCGACTATTAAATATTCATTTACCCGACCACCGCAACAGTGCTTGCGGA
>CAZJEJ010000254.1:0-1697 GCA_964544945.1 uncultured Gammaproteobacteria bacterium
ACCCGATGTAGTATCTACCGGTGTTACAGTTAAATACACCTTGTTATTTTTTTCTACCAACGCCGGTGCCTGATAATGATCGTCGCCGGTAGCGGTCTGCGCATCTAAAGGTGTTAGCAAGCGTCCCAGATATTCCCAACTTGCAGCACTGGTTATGGCGCACGGACTGTTGCACCTAAAATAAACCAGGTATTCGGTAACATTACCGGTAGTCGGTATGCTTGATGTATCTGCACAGAAAATTGCCATATAAACCGCGCTATTCGTGGCTAGCAAACCCGGTTCGGCAAATACACAGAAACTTAAATCTGCCGGGTTCGCGCCACCGGGTGATTGGGTTAAACCCGTGTTTAACTGGATCGCAGGGTTGCCACCGGTAGGTGAAAATACGGGGGAATCAGTGTTGCTGCCATCCGATTGTAAGCCCGCACCGCCAAATAACTTAACCGGAGCCGCCGTAGCTAATCCCAGTGCAGTTGAAGCCATTTTCATGGCGATCCAGCTATAATCTCCAAAAAAGGAAGTTAAATTTGCATTTAAATACTGAAACCAGATTAACTTCCAGCGTTCTGCGACCGGGGCCGAGGGATCATAAATTAGCGCAGACGTTTCACTCTGCCAGATACCCTGGCTATTTGCAGGAATGTCGACTGTTGGGTGCGCCTCTACCATCGGCCCCACCAGGACTTCCACTTTGGGTGCCACTAAAACGCCTGCATCCTGCCAGCTGACGCCATTGTCATCGGAATAAGCGAGGCGAATAGATACCGCCCAGTAAACCGATGGCAAATAATACATAGACGTCTCCACTGACGAATAACTCATCCACAAACGACCCGTAGCTGGGTCGAGAGTCACCGAGGGATCAAAAATGCCGAGATCACCTGCGCCACTAAAGGTCACTCGTTCAAGAGCAGGCACAACACTCGATGAAGAACCACCTCCGCAGGCAGTTAACAGAAAGAGCAAACTCAAGCTAGCAAGGGATATTTTCATTTTATTTCATTGGGTAGTTTCTTGTGTGTAGTCGTCCGTTAATTCAGGACGCTCAACTCTGTCGCAAAGGCGAGTTAATGCCATACAATTATAATAGCTGTAAATCGATTGAAGAAATGCTGATTATTTCCTTATTGCTCCATGGGCCATAGCTAAGGTATGGATAAGGTTTTTTATGCGGAATCGTCATCGCGCTACTTTATTAAGTTCGTCTAAAAGCCACTCATTTAACACCCTGAATATTACGGATTTAACCATCATTCCTCCTGACCTCTACTCCCCTTCAGCATTAAATATTAGTGTAATCACCGGGACCTTCGCAGCGACGCGGATGGCGTGTAAAATAGGCCCTGTTTTATATTTTCCTAACCTTTCTTCACCCGAGCAAGCTATGAAAATTGTTACCTATTCTTACCAGGGCAATGCGCCCCGGATTGGCGTCCTTTTCGATAACCGCGTGATCGATTTGCACCAGGCTTCGGGAGGCGAGCTACCCAGAGATATGCGTACATTTCTGGAGCTTGGCGATTCGGGAATGGCCGCTGCTGAAGATATCGCAGCTTCCGCCAGGGGAGGCGAAAAACTTGATTCGGTCAGGCTCATGTCACCGATCACCAATCCATCCAAGATTATCGCCATCGGGCTGAATTATATGGATCACGTGCGCGAAAGCGGCATCCCGGTTCCTCAAGTTGCTATCA
>CAZJEJ010000255.1:0-1679 GCA_964544945.1 uncultured Gammaproteobacteria bacterium
TATTGACGAAGTAAATTTAAGCATCCTGCTGGTTGATGATGATCCCATTATGCATCGGGTTAGCACCCTGATACTCAATGACCTGGGTATCAAGAATGTACAGACCGCAACCTCTGGCTCGAAAGGGCTCGAAATGATTGGTGAAAATGGGTCTTTCGACGTTGTCATTTGCGATTTGAATATGTCAGAAATGGACGGTATCGAATTTATTCGGCACCTCGCCGCTCAGTCTTTTTCGGGGTCGCTGGTTTTGACCAGCGGTAAAGATATCCGAATTTTACGAACTGTGGAGAAACTGGCTATAGAGCGTGAATTGAATATGCTCGGTGTGCTGGAAAAACCCGTTACCCTGGCAAAACTAAAGGGTATTCTTGATACGCTCGAACAAGCCACTACGGAAGGTACAGTCCTGTCAACTGAGATTTACCAGGTGGATGAATTGTTACGAGCGATAGATTCAGGTCAGTTGGATACCTATTTTCAACCCAAGGTCGATGTAAAGACAGGCCAAATAGTAGGGGCAGAGGCACTGGCTCGCTGGCATCACCCGTCGCGGGGTATCGTTAGGCCCTACTACTTCATCTCTTTAGCCGAAGAAAATAATCTGATTTCAAAATTAACCCAGGAAACATGCACCAGGGCCTTACAATACGCGACTAAATTTCGGTCGCATGGTTTTGACCTCGGCATTGCCTTGAATATTTCTGTAGATACGTTAAACGATCTAAGCTGGCCAGATAGCATAGCGAGGCAAATAGAGTCGGCAGGATTGCATCCATCAGCAGTCACTTTTGAAATAACCGAAAGTCGTTTGATGGAGGATATTGCCGCGGCTCTCGATATTCTGAGCAGGCTGAGCCTGAAGCGATTCAACCTGGCAATTGACGACTTCGGGACGGGCTATTCATCGATGGAACAATTGCAACGCATTCCGTTTTCAGAATTAAAGATCGACCGTGCATTTGTCAGGGGAGCATCGACTGATCCTTTTGCACGGGCTATCCTGGAGTCGAACGTACAGCTGGCCAGGAAGCTCGACATGACAGTAGTTGCAGAAGGTGTCGAAACCCGAGAGGATTGGGACCTGGTAACTGAAGTTGGATGTGATCAAGTGCAGGGCTATTACATCGCGAGACCCATGCCGGTTCATCAGTTTCTCGAGTGGCTAGGTCGATGGAATCTGAAGGAGCACCTACTGGCAATGCCATAACCGCCATTTAGGCAAAAATATCTGTAGTTCACGCTTGAAAATCGTATCGTCATACCTAAATAAGTAATACGAGTGCCAGGTCTCACAGAGAGTGGCAATCGTAAGAAACTTATTAATTACTTATTGCTTCATACGGAGAATTTGTTATGACTACTATCGATCTAACCCCACTTTATCGCAGCAGTATTGGCTTTGACCGCATGGGTTCACTGCTAGATTCTGCTTTACGCTCTGAAAAAACTGCGGCTGGTTACCCCCCGTACGATATCGAAGTTCGTGGTGAAAACCAGTATGCGATTACCCTGGCTGTTGCCGGTTTTCAACAGGATGAACTGGATATCCAGGTTGAGAAAAGCGTATTAAGGGTTCGCGGCAAGAAAGATGATGACAGCAACGAACGCAGCTTTCTTTATCAGGGTATTGCCAATCGCGCATTCGAGCGCAAATTCAACCTTGCCGATCACATTGA
>CAZJEJ010000256.1:0-1678 GCA_964544945.1 uncultured Gammaproteobacteria bacterium
GTCCCTATGTTTCATATTTTGATATCAGCTGGTATGAGTTTTGCTGCTCATTTAGCAAGGTGAGGCCAACCTGTCTATATCAAGCTGGGCGGTAGCATCTATTTGCAATGTTTAGGAAAGCCGTTAATCGTTATACCATATTAAATAAGTCAATTATTTTCAGTGAGATAGCGTTAAGAGGCAAAATTATCCGGCATCACAGCAATTAATCCGAGGAGGATTAGCTTATGAACAATAAGTTCCTGGCAGCCATGGTGATTATTGGCGTCATGTTTATGGCATTGATGATGTCGGGCACTAAAGTGAAGTCAAATGCCAACATCTCCTATTCGGAATTTTTGGGGAAGCTTACCAATCATGAGGTTGCCGAAGTCTTTATTGACGAAGGCGTCATTTATGGCCTAACGACAAGCGACAAACCTTTTAAGACCGACACCCCTAATGACCCTGGCTTAATGGGCGATCTCATTGAAAACAACGTAAAGATTACTGCTGCGGCAAAGGGGTCAGCCGTTACGAGGCTCCTGTTGTCCTGGTTTCCTATCTTATTGCTGATAGCAGTGTGGATTTTCTTTATGAAGCGCATGCAAGGTGGCGGCCGTGGCGGTGCTCTTAAATTTGGAAAATCCAAGTCCAAAACATTCAAGGCTGGTCAGGTAAAAGTCAAGTTTACCGATGTGGCAGGTATTGAAGAGTCCAAGGAAGAGGTGTCAGAAATTGTGGATTTTCTTAAAAATGCCGAGCGTTTTAACAAGGTCGGCGGACGTATACCGCGAGGTGTCCTGATGGTGGGTTCGCCCGGCACCGGGAAGACGTTGCTGGCCAAGGCCATTGCAGGTGAGGCGGATGTCCCTTTTTTCTCTATATCAGGGTCTGATTTTGTAGAAATGTTTGTGGGCGTCGGCGCATCCCGAGTCAGGGATCTTTTCGTTGAGGCCAAGAAGGCGGCACCCTGTATCGTTTTCATTGATGAGATCGACGCCGTTGGGCGTAAGCGTGGTAGCGGCGTCGGGGGGGGTAACGATGAGCGCGAGCAGACATTGAATCAGCTGCTGGTCGAAATGGATGGATTCGAGGGTACCGAAGGCATTATCGTGATTGCTGCCACTAACCGCCCCGATGTATTGGATAACGCTCTGTTGCGCCCGGGCCGGTTTGACCGACAGGTCACGATCCCCTTGCCGGATATTCGTGGACGAGAGCAGATACTGAAAGTACATATGCGAAAAGTTGCACTAGGTGAGGCTATCGATGCCGTGCAAATTGCGCGCGGCACACCCGGATTTTCAGGGGCTGACCTGGCCAATCTGGTGAATGAGGCGGCCTTGCTCACGGCGCGCGCGCATCGTGACGAGGTGACCATGGACGACTTCGAATTCGCCAAGGACAAAATTCTAATGGGTGCGGAACGGCGTTCCATGGTCTTGAGCGAACAGGAAAAGCGTCTGACGGCCTATCATGAGGCGGGCCACACCATTGTCGGTTTAACAGTGCCCGAACATGACCCAGTGCATAAAGTCAGTATTATCCCGCGTGGCCGCGCTTTGGGTGTGACCATGTATTTACCGGAAGAGGATCGGCTCAGTTACAGTAAGCGTCGCCTTGAGAGCCAGTTGGCCAGCCTATTTGGGGGGCGGGTTGCCGAAGAACTGATTTATGGTGACGACTCGGTCACCAC
>CAZJEJ010000257.1:0-1672 GCA_964544945.1 uncultured Gammaproteobacteria bacterium
TGTGCACATTTTGCCGGGATTCGAATGTCAAAACAATAATCTTTTCCCAGTCATAGGAAGTCGATATGACTAGTGATCCCTGTCTGTGCCAACCCGGGCTCCGTGGACTATAAGTACCTTTCCTGGTTTGCCTGGATTTACTGGCATAATTATGCACCTCCAAATTATTTCTATTCGATCGGTTGGCCTGTTAGTTAAAACCGAGGCCGCTCAAAGTCATCACCCGATTTCTTTACCCCGACAGGCATCAATCAACCTCGCACGAGTTTTGCGCTGTGGAATCGTCCGGTGTATCAATTCCTGGATCGCGCAATGTAGTTCAGTTTTTTGCGGTATATCGCCATACCGTGACTTTTTACCGGCGACAGGAAACTCACGCGTATGTGCTGCCACATCCATGTAATCCGATCGATCAGCGGGGGGTTGCTCAACAGGCGAACGGTGTGGAATCGACCGTTTGTCACATCCGTCATGTAGCGTTGATCACCGTAATGACGGTAGCCATTTAGCATGTCGACCCAGTGTTCGAGTTTAGCCAGCGGCTTTGCAACCCCCGGCACTAGCATCGTTACCCATGAAATCCCCTGAATCAGTTTCAGGAGGACCCCCATAATCGCACCGGGGGGCACCCGGGGCACAATATCGGAGGAATTGACGACTCTGAAAACCGGGGTTTTCATGTCCTTGTAGTATTCATAGTTTGCCACCCGCGGCGCACCGTAGGTATAACAGGCACCATTAATATCAGGCGCAAGCTCCCTGGTGGTCAACAATGCGAGTGCGCCGCCGAGGGAATGACCGGTGATAAACAACGGCAATGCCTCATTACCATCCTTTGCTTCCGCACCCTCAAGTATCTCCCTGACACTTTCAAGCACACTTTTTTGCTGGGCATTTTGCGTGCTGGTCAAGGCTTCCAGAAAACCGGTATGGACCTTGGTGCCGAGCCCTTTATCAATGGTTGGTACCGCTTTCGCGTCCGTCAACCAGTCACTAATTACCATCTCGGTGCCACGGTAGGCGACGACGAGGTAAGGCGTTTCATCCTGAGCGGTTCTCTTACAGACGAAAGCCTGGGTGCCGTTGATATTAACGGTATCCAGCAATTTGAAGTTCGACTTTTCGAGAATCCTGGCGAGAAATTCCTTGCTATCAACTGACTTAATCAACAGATCGTCCGCAAAAATCTTTAACAGATTGAGAATCTCACTCTGAGCCTGGTCCTGTGGGTCGTGGGTGATTTTCAGAAAATCTTCTACCGCCTTTTGCATGACCCCGCCTGATCCCTCGAACTCGAAATAAGCGAGCGACGACATTTCGGCGAGCACATAAGCCATGCGGTCACTGTAGGCAGGGCGTGCCATAGGCGGTGACAACAATTCGCCACTGGTAAAATAACCGCCGCCCTGGCTGACTTTCTTCGGGCGGCGCGAGAAGGAGAATAAACCGCTACTGAGAAATGCGACGATAACCGGCCCCAGCACCGATACGGTTAAAGTATTCTCGTTAAAGAACGCTAGCAGCTTTTCGACAATTGATAACTCTTCCATCACTCACCCCTGTTTGATGTTCTGATTACGTTAGCCTGTGTTCCTTCTCCGAGATAAATCTACCTGCAGGAACTCGGTGTCATAGACATAAATCCGCAAGCACTGTTGCGGTGGTCGGGTAA
>CAZJEJ010000258.1:0-1640 GCA_964544945.1 uncultured Gammaproteobacteria bacterium
TGCCGGGAGATAGTCGATGTCGGAAGTTGTCGCCACCAACCAGACCATACTGGTGGTGGGAGCCGGAATCAGCGGTATAACGGCTGCTGTCGAGGCTGCGGAAACGGGTAAGCAGGTCGTGCTGGTCGAAAAACGTCCGTATCTGGGCGGTCGAATTAGTCAACTCTATAAATATTTCCCCAAACTGTGTTTTCCAACCTGTGGGTTAGAAATCAACCAGCGCAGGCTCAGCGCGCAGCCTGGTATCACCGTATTGACTATGGCCGAAGTGACCCGGGTAAGCGGTAGCGAAGGAGATTATAGTGCCACCATTACGATCAAACCTCGTTATGTGAATGCAAATTGTACCGCCTGTGGCGCCTGTGGCGAAGCGGTACAGGCTGAATTCGACGATGAACACAATTATGGCATGAGCCAGCGCAAGGGGGCATACCTGCCTTACAACATGGCGCAACCGCAACGCTATGTCATCGACCCGGCTATCATCGGTACCGAGGACGCTAAAAAAGCCAAAGCGGCCTGTCGCTACGACGCGGTAGACCTTGAAATGCAGGAAGAAACGATAGAGTTCAAAATGGGAGCGATTATCTGGGCAACCGGCTGGGAGCCCTACGACGCTAACAAGATACAGCCCTACGGCTACGATCGTTACGCCAACGTCATTACCAGCGTCGAATTTGAGCGCATGATGGATAAATTTGGACCGACTGGCGGTAAAATTTTACGCCCTGGCGATCAAAAGGAAGCAAAAAATATCGCGTTTATTCAATGCGCCGGGTCGCGTGATCGAAATCACTTGAAACATTGTTCGCGTATTTGCTGCATGGTGTCTCTCAAGCAAAGTACCTATATCGGCGAAAGTTATGGTGACGATGAGGAAGCCAGAGGCACCATCTATTACATCGATATTCGCACTATCGATCGTTTCGAAGATTTTTACCAGAAGGTAAAAGACGATGAACGAATTACCTTCGTCAAATCGAAAGTGGCGAGTATCGTCGAAGACGGGGATGGAAATCCGATCGTCCAGGGGGTAGATACCGAAGGTTACCATCGTTACGAAAATACCCACGATCTGGTAGTTTTGGCAGTGGGCATGCAACCCAGTGTGGATCAATCGATGTTTCCGATCGAAGTGCGCGTAAATGAACATGGTTTTATCGAGGCAGACGAGGCCAACGGCGGAATTTTTGCTGCCGGTTGTGCTGCCGACGCGCTCGATGTTAATCGCTCGGTACAAAGCGCCACCGCCGCAGCATTGCGGGCGATACAGGTGGTGAATAGAAACGCAGCGGTGGAGGCATCTTCAGTATGAGCGATGAATTGAAAATAGGCGCTTACCTCTGCACCGGCTGTGGAATTGGCGATCGACTCGATACAAAACAACTGGAAATGACCGCGACACGCGATGGCAAGGCTGGCTTTTGCAAGTCTAACGACTTTCTCTGCAGTCGTGCGGGCATTGAAATGATTCAGCAGGATATCGACAGTGGTGAAGTGAACCATGTGGTGATCGCCGCCTGTAGTCGGCGATCCAAAAATGAAGCTTTCCGTTTTGAATCGGTTTCGCTCACCCGCGCCAATTTACGCGAAGGTGTGATCTGGATTCGACCGGACGACGAAGAATCAGCCGAAACTAC
>CAZJEJ010000259.1:0-1636 GCA_964544945.1 uncultured Gammaproteobacteria bacterium
TTTGTCGTACGTTGGCGTACTGCACAAACTGAAAATAACGCTCATATGAGCTGATTTGTTTGAGAGAGGGGAATTGTGCCAAGAAAAGATGAAAAAGATCTGATTGTCGGGCTTGATATCGGCACTTCAAAGGTGGTCGCTATCGTGTGTGAAATCACCGAGGAGGATGGCGTCGAGGTTGTCGGTATAGGCTCACATCCATCGCGCGGCCTGAAAAAAGGCGTGGTTGTCAATATCGAGTCGACGGTGCAATCCATACAGCGGGCTATCGAGGAAGCCGAGCTGATGGCGGGCTGTGAAATTCACTCTGTATTTACGGGCATCGCCGGCAGCCACATCCGCAGCCTGAATTCAACAGGGATTGTGGCAATACGCGATGAAGAGGTCACGGCAGGTGATGTGGATCGAGTCATCGATGCCGCGCGTGCAGTTGCAATACCGGCTGATCAGCGAATCCTGCATGTACTGCCCCAGGAATTTATTATCGATAATCAGGAAGGGATTTTGGAGCCAATTGGTATATCCGGAGTGCGTCTTGAAGCAAAGGTACACCTGGTAACAGGTGCCGTCAGTGCAGCTCAGAATATCACTAAGTGTGTTAGACGCTGTGGGCTGGATGTCGATGACATTATCCTGGAACAACTCGCCTCAAGTTATTCCGTATTAACCGAGGATGAGAAGGCCCTGGGTGTTTGCCTGGTAGACATCGGTGGCGGAACGACAGATATCGCGGTATTTACCGAGGGATCAATACGGCATACGGCTGTGATACCGATAGCCGGTGACCAGGTGACAAATGATATTGCGATTGCCTTACGCACGCCGACTCAGTATGCCGAGGAGATCAAGGTTAAATATGGCTGTGCGCTGGCGCAGTTGGCGAACCCTGATGAGACCATAGAGGTGCCAGGTGTCGGTGATCGTAAACCACGCCGCCTGGCGAGACAGACCCTTGCCGAGGTCGTAGAGCCGCGCTATGAAGAGCTTATTATTTTGATTCAGGCAGAATTACGGCGCAGTGGTTTTGAGGATTTGATTGCATCGGGTGTCGTCATGACCGGGGGAAGCTCCAAGATGGAGGGTGTTATTGAGCTGGCGGAAGAAGTGTTTCACATGCCGGTTCGACTAGGTGTACCACAAAATATTTCAGGTTTGGCGGATGTGGTTAGAAATCCGATTCATGCAACGGGGGTTGGCCTGCTGTTGTACGGTTTTCAGCAACGTCATGTAAAAAAACCGCAGCACAATGTTGGAGGAGGTTTTAACGGAATTTGGAGCAGGATGAAGGGTTGGTTTCAGGGAAATTTTTAAAGTTTCAGGATAATTGGATAATACTAAAGAGGAGCTGAGCTATGTTTGAACTGATGGATACTTATAGTCAGAATGCGGTAATCAAGGTTATTGGTGTTGGTGGCGGTGGCGGTAATGCCGTTGATCACATGGTAGCGGAAAATATTGATGGGGTAGATTTTATCTGCGCCAATACCGATGCCCAGGCGCTTAAAAATTCAGCCGCACGTACCACGCTGCAATTGGGCTGTAATATCACCAAGGGACTGGGTGCAGGCGCCGACCCGGAAATTGGTAAACAGGCCGCGCTGGAGGATCGTGAACGGTTAATCGAGGTCATGGAAGG
>CAZJEJ010000260.1:0-1634 GCA_964544945.1 uncultured Gammaproteobacteria bacterium
GGATGTGCTCGACAGGTACCTGACCGAAATTCAGCCGTATTTATCCGGTTCTTCCTCAGAGTAGGGTCGAATTCATTCGACCGGTTGCTAATATTTGGCCGAATGAATTCGGCCCTACGGGCATAACCGGCTCTATTTTTCGGGAGGATTACCCTCGGGTTGGGCAATAATGTAGGGTCGAATTTATTCGACCGGTCGTCGATATTTGGCCGAATGAATTCGGCCCTACGGGTATGGCTTATTTTGGGGTCTGGTAACCGTCCATCAAAGCTTGCCAGTCATTTTGTTCGTAGTGCAGTTTCTGATGCCGGTTTATTTTTTCAAGTGATCGTTGCAATCGACTTAAAGGTTTCCACTGCCAGTCTCCATGATTTTTCATCAGCCGGGCCTTGTCGAAGTCGATAATAAAAAACTCCCCCTGCTGGTCGATTAACAAATTGTTCGCATTCAGATCCGCATGGTGAATACGGTGTGCCTGGAATCGATGCAACAACGATCCAAGCTGGCGCCAGGACTCCTTGCCGAGCCTGGCGGACAACAGTCGTTCGGCGAGCGTCTCGGTATTTTCGATAAAGGCGGTGATGATTGCTCCTCGATAGGTTAATCCATTTCGGTTCACGCAAATTCCCAGCGGCTCCGGCACCGGCATACCCGCGGCTAGCGCGAGCCTGGTCATCGCCCATTCGCGCCAGGGGCGGGTCCTGCCCTTCCCTGTCCACAGGTATCGATCGCTCACCCATCGAGCGACCATGCCACCTCGCAAATAGGGGCGCAATATCGCGGATCGTCCCGCGATGGAAATTTTGACACTTCCCCCTCTACCGCCCTGGATTCGCTCGAAGCCGGGCTGGTCCTGCCAGAATGCGGGGTCAAAATGACGCGCTTCCAGTTTGTCTATAGCGTTTTCATCATGCAAGATGTAGCATCCGCCAGATTCTGTGTACTTGCCCATTTTTACCCATGATCGAATTTAAACAACCGCCACAATCACTCTGCATTTTCAGGCTTTCGGCGATTGGCGACGTAACCCATATTCTACCGCTTATTCATACCCTGAAGAAGGTCTTGCCCGATACTGAAATTACCTGGGTCATCGGGCAGGTAGAATATGAACTGGTCAAAACCCTGCCAGGGGTTGAATTTATCCGCTTCAATAAGGCCGATGGTTGGCGTGCGTTTCTTAATTTGCGGCGACAGTTAAAAGGTAGGCAGTTCGAAGTACTATTGATGGTACAGGCGGCATTGCGCGCCAGTATCGCCAGCTTATTCATTCCAGCACGCTACAAAATCGGATTTGACCGAGCGCGCGCGGTGGATTTTCAATGGCTGTTTTCAAATCACTCAATCAGTGGCGATCATAGGGTCCACGTTCTGGATGGTTTTTTTCAATTTCTGCAGGCGCTGGGCATTGAGCAAAAAATCTACGACTGGGATCTACCAATCAATGAATTAGATAAGCGTTCTGCCACGGAGCTACGTGACGGCAAGCGTTGTATTGTGATTAATCCCTGTAGCAACCCTCGCAGCAACAACTGGCGCAACTGGGCTAAAGATCGTTACGCGGAAATTGCCGACTATTTGCATAGCCGGGGCTTACAGGTGTTGATTACCGGCGGACCATCCGCTGCCGAGTT
>CAZJEJ010000261.1:0-1572 GCA_964544945.1 uncultured Gammaproteobacteria bacterium
ACGTGGTGATTGCTCGCTACGCACTGTTCGCTCATTGCTTTACCTGTGGCAAGGATATTGCTGCGGCCTCCAGAATTAGCAGGGCCCTGGCCGCACGAGGCATCGCAGTTTTGCGCTTTGACTTTACCGGGCTTGGCAGCAGTGATGGTGATTTTGCCAACAGTAATTTTTCTTCGAACGTGCAGGACTTGCTGGCAGCGGCGGCGAAACTGGAGACAGACTATCAGGCGCCACAATTATTGATTGGGCACAGCCTCGGTGGTGCAGCGGTGCTCAGTGCCGCCCGTCAGATAGAATCGGTGAAGGCGGTGGCGACCATAGGCTCGCCTGCCACCGCGAAGCACGTCCAGCATTTGTTTCGCAACCAGACACGCGAAATTGTGAAACAGGGTGAAGCGATGATAGGAATCGGTGGCCGGGAGTTTCTGATCAAGAAACAATTGCTGGACGATATCGATCGATACAATTCCACCGAACAGATCGGATTGCTGAATGCTGCACTGATAGTTTTTCATTCACCGCTAGATAACGTTGTATCGATCGATCAGGCGGCTGAAATATATCAGGCTGCGAAGCACCCGAAGAGTTTTATTTCGCTCGACAATGCGGATCACTTGCTTGGCAAAGCGGCTGATGCCGAGTACGTCGGCATCACATTGGCAGCCTGGGCAAGTCGTTACCTTGAAATTGAGCCGGTCGACAGGCAAACCAGTCTGGCCCAAAAACCAGCGCTAGAAACGGGTGAAGTGATGGTTACTGAACTGGATCAGCAGTTCTTGCGTGGCCTGTATAGTGACAGCCATCGGTTGATGGCCGATGAGCCGAAAAAGTATGGCGGCACCAACCTGGGACCTACGCCCTATGACTTGTTATTAATGAGCCTCGGGGCCTGTACTTCGATGACCTTACGACAGTATGCATTTCGAAAAAATATGCCTTTGGATGATATCGAGGTGACGCTGGTGCACGAGCGCGTGCATGCCGAGGATTGTATCGACTGCAAGGATAAAATTGAACGCATCACGCGTAGGATTTCTGTGAAAGGTGATTTGAACGATGGACAAAGACAAAGCTTACTGGCGATAGCCGATAAATGTCCTGTACACCGGACGCTAGAAAATAAACCACAGATACGTACCGAATTAGTTTAACCAGCGAAATTTTTATTTCCCTTAATAACGTCTACTCAACTGTAGACCGAAGCTAATGTCGGGAGCGGAACCGACCAGAATATCTTCCGAGAAAAACAGGCTAAGCTCGTGGTTTTCCATCAGCTGTTTGAATCTCAGCCCCACCTGAATTTGTACCGAATTTCCGAATGCCCTCAACGTACTGTTTTTGACTATTCTGGAATGCATATCCAGTTGCAGGATGCCACTAACATACGAATTAAACGCGTAATCAACACCGATTTGGGTAACCCATACCTGCTTTTCCAGGTAATCAGCCAACTGACCACCTTTGCCAGGGCGACTCATGCCAATCAGCCCAAACAGGCTGGATTGGGTGGTAACGACGCGTGTTTTTCTAAGCCAGAGGGCCAGGTCTATTGCTTCGTTCCCGGTATTGTCA
>CAZJEJ010000262.1:0-1535 GCA_964544945.1 uncultured Gammaproteobacteria bacterium
TTTTTACATGTTGGGGTATGTTGGGCCCCCACCCCCCTCCGGCACCGTCCAATGAATATTCTGGCCTGGGTCCTTGATATCGCAAGTCTTGCAATGGACGCAGTTTTGCGCATTGATTTGCAGTGCTGGTTTTCCATCGATCTCAACTATTTCGTACACCCCGGCAGGGCAGTAGCGCTGTTCCGGAGCATCGTATTGCGCCAGGTTTAATTCTATCGGCACCTTATCGTCGCGCAGGCGCAGGTGCGGTGGTTGATTTTCTTCGTGATTGGTACCCGACAGAAAGACCGATGAAAGCCGGTCGAAACTGACCTTTCCATCGGGTTTGGGGTAGTCGATTTTGGGATAATCATCCTTGTTACCGAGTTGCTCGTGGTCCTTGTGGTGCCCAATGGTCCAGGGACCCTTGCCGCGCAGAATATAGGTTTCGAGCGCCGCGTAAGTGAGGCCTGCCCACAAACCTTTCTTAAACCCGGGGCGGATATTTCGTACCTTTTTCAATTCGGCCCATAGCCAGGATTTTTTTAATTTCTCCGGGTAAGCCGTGGCTTCGAGCGCCGGGCCTGGACTGGCTTCGTCGTATTCGGCTGGTAGCAGTTCAAACACCACTTCGGCAGCCAGCATCGCGCTTTTCATCGCTGTATGCGTGCCCTTGATCTTGGGGACGTTGAGGAAGCCGGCAGTATCACCGACTAACAGGCCGCCAGGGAAAGTCAGTCTTGGGATCGATTGCAATCCACCTTCCGAAATCACGCGCGCACCGTAGGCAATTCGCTTGCCGCCCTCAAAAATGGAGCGAATACTCGGGTGATTTTTAAAGCGTTGAAATTCCTCGAATGGGTCGAGATGAGGATTCCGGTAATCGAGGCCAACAACAAAACCAACCGCTATCTGGTTGTCGGCATTGTGATACAGAAAAGATCCACCGTAGGTATCGGACTTCAGCGGCCAGCCGATAGTATGTAGCGTGGTACCTTCATCATGATTATCGGGTTTGACTTCCCACATCTCCTTGATACCGATACCGTAGGTTTGCGGTTCTACCCCGTCGCGCAAGCCGAAAGTCTCCATCAGCTCGCCGGTGAGCGAACCACGGCAGCCTTCGGCAAAAATGGTCTGGCGTCCGATTAACTCGATGCCGGGCTCGAAATTGTCGGTAGGTTCTCCATCCTTACCGACCCCCATATCGCCAGTGGCGACCCCTCGCACTGCACCGGAGTCATCGTATAAAACCTCGGCGGCAGCAAATCCCGGGAAAATCTCAACCCCGAGTTCTTCGGCCTGTTCTGCCAACCAACGACAAAAATTACCCAGGCTGACAATGTAGTTGCCTGAATTATGCATCGGTGATGGCATCGAGATTGAGCCGGTTTTGGTCAGGAATTTAAACTTGTCAGATTTGACCGGCACATCTAGCGGCGCACCTTTTTCCTGCCAGTCGGGGATCAGTTCGTTCAGGGTACGAGGTTCCAGGACCGCCCCGGACAAAATATGCGCGCCTACCTCGGAACCTTTCTCGAGAATGCAAATGGTCA
>CAZJEJ010000263.1:0-1528 GCA_964544945.1 uncultured Gammaproteobacteria bacterium
AATGTTTAAAAGCTTTCTCGAAAAGGATCGGCCGGTTCGGGATGTGCCTAATATCGTCATTGTTTTGTTACTGATTATTTTTGCCACGCAACTGGTATGGCACAGCCGACAGGCTGTCGTAGCTGCCAATGCCGATGACCTGCCACGCCCGATGTCAACGCGAGCCTACGTGATGATTTCCATGGGTGAACCGATAGCGATGTCAAAGTGGTTGAATCTGTGGCTGCAGGCTTTCGATAATCAACCGGGAAAGAGTATTTCATTTCATGAGCTTGATTATCACCGTTTAACAGAATGGCTGGATACCATCATGGATCTGGACGCGAGAGGACACTATCCGATGCTGGTGGCAGCACGGGTTTACGGTAGTGTGACTGACCCCGTACGCAAGCGCATCATGATGGACTATATTTTTCGCAAATTTAACGAAGACCCCAACAAGCACTGGCGCTGGCTGGCACATGCCGTCATCACTGCCAAATACGGCCTGAAGGACTTGCCGTTGGCGCTGAGATACTCCAAAGCCCTGACAGAAAAAGCCACGGGCGAACATGTGCCGTACTGGGCACGAGATATGCATTTCATCGTACTGGAAGACATGGGCGAGGTGGAGGCCGCAAAGATACTGGTCGGAGCCCTCATCGACAGTGGCGAAATCACGGACAGGTTCGAATTAAACTTTCTGGCTGAAAAAATCCTCGAGTTAGAGCAAAAACTGTCAAAAACGCGACAAGATGTTGATAATTCGACAATAAAATCCCGATAAACGGCTGATTTTAGGTGGATTTTCGGTGTTTTTGGGCTATATAAACTTGGTATAGTACTTGCAACATGAATAGCAACTACAAAAAAACAACCTTGCTAAAGCGGAAGAGCGTGGCGTTATGAATATGCAAAACAAGAGACAAAAAGGTTTTACCTTAATTGAGATCGCGATCGTACTGGTGATTATTGGCCTGTTATTGGGCGGTGTGCTTAAAGGCCAGGAATTGATCAATACCGCACGTGTGCGAGCTCTGAACAACACGGTGGATGGTATCACTGCTGCCTGGTTCAGCTTTCAGGATCGTTATCGTGCGTTTCCGGGTGATTATCTGGCGGCACGCGCAGTGATTAATTTATCCGATGGTGCGGGTGGTGCGGTAGCCGGTGGTGGCGATGGTAATGGCATAGTCAATACTGATCAGGAACGTGGCTATGTCTGGGTACATCTTGAGGCTGGTGGTTACATTACCGGAGGTTACGATGGTAATGTTGTTGTTGCCGATGCCTATGACTGCTCTCCATTTACCTGTCCGGATAACGGTTTTGGTTCCGGCATGAATCTGAGTAATGGTCGATTGATCCAGACTGCAGGTGCCTCGAATGCCCATGAATTGAACTCTGGTCGAGGCATTCCGGTTGAAGTTATCGCCGAGCTGGATCGCAAAGTTGATGATGGTTCACCTAATACAGGGCTGATGCACCTTGGTATCGATGGTACAGGGTGGACCGGTAACGCTGCGGCCGATGGTTGTATTAATGCAGG
>CAZJEJ010000264.1:0-1519 GCA_964544945.1 uncultured Gammaproteobacteria bacterium
ATTGGCTCTATTGAAATATGTGTGGGTATTCATCATAAGATTCTCACCAATTCTGGCGTAATAACCCCTGATATCTGGTTACGTGAATCTTTGCCAATGCACGGTTGAATGCAGCAGAATAGTATCTTTAGTCTATTCACGGGAGTGGAATCATGGACAACAACATCTTCGCTGCTGCACTTGGTATAACCGAACCCTGGTTCATCGAAAACCTGAGCTTTGATGCTGAAAAACAGCTTCTCTCAGTCCATATTGACTTCAAGAAAGGAAGCCGGTTTTCCTGCCCGGAAAGGGCAGGCGATCATCCGATCTACGATAGCCGGATTAAGCGTTACCGCCACCTGAATTTCTTTCAACATGAGTGTCATCTTGAAGTTCGGGTGCCGCGTGTCAAACTCCCTGATGGCCACATCGTGCTGATTGATCCTCCGTGGGCAGGTAAGCTGTCAGGGTTTACTCTGCTGTTTGAAGCCCTGATTCTCGCCCTGTGCCAGCAAATGCCCTTTGCTGGTGTTGCCCGGCTGGTAGGCTTGTCCTGGCACCGGGTCCACGCCATTTGCACGCGTTATGTCGACCTGGCCCTGGCGCAGACAGATCTGTCCGAATTGAAAAACATCGCAATCGACGAAACCTCCCGCCACCGGGGCCAGGACTACATTACCGTGGTCGCTGATGCCGATGAACGCAAAGTCATCTTTGTCGATGAGGGGCACGGCTCAAGGACTATCGCCCACTTCGCCACCGAACTGTTGCTGCACGGCAGCGGCCCCGATCACATTGAGTCAGCTTGTATCGATATGTCGCCAGCCTACATACGGGGTGTCACCGACTATTTACCGAATGCGAAGATCACCTTCGATAAGTTCCATGTCATTGCGAATGCGTCGAAGGCACTCGACAGAATGCGCGTCATCGAGCAACGCACGGATGCCAGTCTTAAGGTTAAGGGACTGCGGTGGGCATTGCTCAGAGACCGTAACAATCTGAATCCTCAACAGCGAGCGGATCTGGATGCCCTGGTCATCGAGGTCGTGAGTAAGCGTACTGCACGCGCATGGGTTTACCGGGAACAACTACGCGCAATATTGAACCGAAAACAAATCCATGTGGTTAGACGCATGCTCCACCAATGGTGCACCAACGTCAATCGCTCCAAAGTCGAACCGATGAAGAAAGTGGCCGCCATGATCCGCAACCATATGGAGGGCATTGTGCAAATGGCGCGATCGCGCCAAACGAATGGGTTTATCGAGGCACTAAACGGGCTCTTTCAAGCGGCCAAGCGCAAGGCCCGGGGGTATGGCCGGTTAATCACAATGCGTACAGTGCTTTTCCTGATTGCAGGAAAACTCAACTTTACAGAGATCAATCCCCATGCGTCATGACCCACACGAAATTCAATAGAGCCAATAAATTCGACCCTACGGCGACTCTATTGCGAGCGAATGTACGTGATCTATCAATTGCGGAAAATATACCAAAAATCCTTGTCGCAATGACTCGCGATTATGCTCAAGGT
>CAZJEJ010000265.1:0-1515 GCA_964544945.1 uncultured Gammaproteobacteria bacterium
TGTGCCGGCGTTAACACGGTGGCAGAAATCACTTATCGA
Source organism: uncultured Gammaproteobacteria bacterium (assembly GCA_964544945.1). Classification (GTDB taxonomy): domain Bacteria; phylum Pseudomonadota; class Gammaproteobacteria. The sequence continues at coordinate 40 of CAZJEJ010000265.1, forward strand.
TAAGCTGAACAATGACGCTGGAATATCGGTTGATGATCAATTAGATGCTGCACTACGTGATGTTCTTTCAGATGCCGTACACCCAGATTTCCCCAATAGTCTTGCCACACTGCAAACAGGCCTGTTCTTGCATCCTGAACACAAGGTAGCACTGGACGATTCAGTCCAGTGGGTGGGTACACGCGATTTTCTTGAAGAAGCGGAAATAGCGGCGGGTATGGCTCAGTCCATGCTTGACGAGCATGCGGACCTAAGTCCAGCTGACATCGCATTGTTGCTGCCAGAGACCTTTGAGTATTCGGTGGCTGTTGACGACGCGTTTACCCGGGCAGGTCTTGCACTTTCTGGCCTGCCGGTTGAACGGTGGCAGCGTGATTTGGGACGTGAAGCCCTGTTCCATTTCCTCTACTGTCGGCAGAAGCCCGCGCCGGCGATGGCGCTAGCTGTATGCTTGTCTTCACCGCTGATGCCCTGGTCTCGTGAAGAAGGCGCGGTGCTTGCGCAAAACGTCATGAATGGTGATTACAGGCTTCGGCCCTTTCACTCGGCAGGCAAGGCTACCCGCGCCATGCTGGATCTTATTCGTGACGGTGATGAGACGCCGAATACCCTGATTCAGGCGTTACAGTCGTTTACCACTTTACTCGATGGTGGGGATGAGTTTGTGGGTCACGTCCTTCAGGCCAGGTCCACGGCAGACAGGTTATGCACATTACTGGAAAATTCGCCCGATATTGATTGGGCGGGATTGCGTCAGGTATCGAGCCCAAAAACCATCACGACGGGTGAGGCGCCTGATTTCAACCTGGAAGGTATCACCGTCTGGCGTGAGGGCCATGAGCCGTGGAGAGCCGTTCGACACTTGATCGTGTTCGGTTTTGCGGCAGGCAATTATCCCACTACGCCGGGGACATCACCGGTGTTCGCTGCGGATGACCTGAATGCGATTCGTGACCACCTGAATTTGGCAGTAGAGACCCCCGCTATTGAGTTGATGCATCGACGCGCTCGTTTCAAACGCCAGTTATCGGCCGTTTCCGATTTTGTGACTTTTCTGGTGCCGCATCGGGATCCCGGTGGCGCGGATCAGGCGCCCTCTGAAAGCCTGGTGTTCATGCATCAATTGTTCGATGCTCCAGAGGATATTGTTCTCGAACTGGATTCTGCCGAGGACCGGGCGCATGTGCGCTACCTTGCTCAGGTGGAAGGCATCGAGCCGGAATCCCCCCGAGTCCTTGTTACCAACGATATCCAGTTCGATCGTGATTTGCTGTCATTGCGCACGGATGCAGAAGGGAATCTGAAACCGGAATCGCCGAGTAGTCTGGAGACATTGATGGTCTCGCGCCTGGCCTGGCTGTTAAGGCGTCTGAGTGCCGAACCGCTGGGGTGGGCTCCGGAAGGCCCAAACGTGATGTTGCTGGGTACGTTGGCGCATCAGGTATTCGAGGAATTATTTCAAAGAGGGCAGCCACT
>CAZJEJ010000266.1:0-1515 GCA_964544945.1 uncultured Gammaproteobacteria bacterium
TCACGCGCAAGAATGAGTCCGCCGCGCGGTCCACGCATCGTCTTGGTGGTCGTGCAGGTCACGATATCGGCGTAAGGTATGGGCGACGGATGGACGCCGGCGGCTACGAGCCCGGCAATATGCGCCATATCGACCAGAAATACCGCATCGACGCTTTTGGCAATTTTTTGCAGGCGTTTAAAGTCGATTTCGCGTGGGTAGGCTGAACCGCCTGCTATCAGCAACTTCGGCTGCTTTTCCTCTGCCAGCTTCGCTACCGACTGGTAGTCGATCAATTCACTTTCTCGATCGACACCATAATGATAGGCCTCGAACCACTGCCCCGATACGTTGGGTGCGGCACCATGGCTCAAATGTCCACCGGCAGCAAGATCCAGGCTTAGCAGGCGATCGCCGGGCTTGAGTGTGACGAAAAATACAGCCTGATTAGCCTGTGTACCCGAATGCGGCTGAACGTTGGCGTAAGCGCACTGGAATAATTCACAGGCTCGATCGATCGCAACCTGCTCGACGATATCGACAAACTCGGCACCACCGTGGAAACGCTTTCCCGGATATCCTTCCAGGGTTTTATTGGTCATCACGTGACCCAGCGCGTCCAGTACCGCACGGCTGACAATATTTTCCGAGGCGATCAACTCAATCTGGTTTTGCTGGCGCTGCAATTCGCCCGCGAGTGCATTACTGATTAACGGGTCCTGTGATTCGATACCCCGTTTAAAGATCGGATTGCATGGTCTTGCACTGGTAACTTCATTGGCAGGTGGCACGTCACACTCCAGAAAACAATTTGAAGAATATTTTACACCCCCTGGTTTACAAATCACTCATCCGTGTGTCAGTCTTTCACTGACTCACATTTGGAATCCATATAGATTAATGTCACAAACACTCTACGGAAGGCACACCTCCTACAATGTCCAGAAAGTACTCTGGTTGCTCGACGAACTAGGCATCGAATATAACCATATTGAACTGGGGAGTAATCCCGGTGACACCGAAACCGACGCATTCGGGAAATTGAACCCGATGAGAAAGGTGCCGGTTCTGGTTGATGATGACAGGGTAATCTGGGAATCGAATTCGATTCTCAGATACCTGGTCAATGCATACGGTTCGAGCACCTGGAACGTTGACGATGCCTATCAACGCTCCTGCTACGAACGCTGGATGGACTGGGCACAAACTAAATTCGAGCCCGCATTCGTCGGCGTATTCTGGGGATATTATCGTACACCATCAAACCTGCATGACCGGGAGGCTATCGACAGGAGTGTCGATAACTGCATGGATTGCCTGGTAAAGCTGGATGAGCAGATAAACCACCAGCAATACTTGCTGGGAAATAACTTATCGCTCGCAGATGTCGCCACAGGCGTATTTCTCTACAGGCTGGTAGAGATCGATTTGAATATAAAGTTGCCCCGGCAGGTTGCCGACTGGTATAGCCGGCTGCAGTTATCCCCGGGCTACAGTCGCTGGGTAATGAGCGATTTTTCCGGGTTAAAAGGGCGG
>CAZJEJ010000267.1:0-1511 GCA_964544945.1 uncultured Gammaproteobacteria bacterium
GTTAGGTTTGCTTAGTAACTCGACGTATCCACTTTGGCCCAGTACGAATGGTTTCGGCATTCCCTGACAAATTCGCAGGGTGATATCGGTTTCGAGCTGCTCGTATTTCTTGAGGTACCACAGCCGACCTTCGTCCTTGTGCCAGTAGATTACCGCTTTGCGTTCTTCGCCGTCTCTAGTGGTGACCTTGCCCTCGGCCTTGTACTGATAAAGGCTGACGCAGCCGGACAAAACCGTAATGGCGGTTAACAGTAATAGTGTTTTCCATTTATTCATGTTTATCCCCACAACATGTCGATCAGGTTGTCGCCGATCGCCGGATTGCTCCAGTAGGTACTGTGTGCTAGCAGCCACTGCGCGCCGGAGGTAACGACGTGGCCCTGCAGCAGCCAGCTTGCGCCAAGCACCGACGGACCATAGCGCGCTTCCACCGGACCTTTGGCGCCTTCGATTTCCACCGGCGCGCCGAATATGTTGCCGCTGACGACCGGATCGAGGCGGTTGTAATAGTTGTGCCAAGGGACCAGGTTGAATTCGGCATTTTCGATACTGTTAATTCTGCGTTTTTCAAAGATTTTTACGCCTCCGATTTCGAGGCCGAGCCCGAGGGGGCTGCCAATGGTGATCAGGCCCTGCACCGGCCAGGAGTTGCGGTCGTCGCCCTTGAAATAATTGGTCATGGTAATCAATTTGTTAATCACGTCGAGCGCGTAAATTGTGCCGAGACTGTGCGCAACCACGACCACCTGGTTTTTGGAACGGTAGGATTCCAGGATCGTGTTCTGCAGTCCCTTGCGAATCAGGTGCGCCGTGCTCGTGTTTTTGGCGGCCGTGACCACATCACCGACCAGGTCGATAACCGTTTCGAACGCCTTGCCCACCAGCGGCTTCCCGCTGGTAATCGCCTTTGCGATGCCCTGGTAAAGCTGTTGCGCATTGTCATTGATGTCCTCGTAAAGATATCCCTTCACCAGAAATTCCTTTTCGATGTGACTCTCGGCAAGGGAGCGGTTGATCAGCAAACGGATTTGTTGCTCGCTTTTGATATCTTCGTCTTCGCCCGATTGCACGCCGTGCACGACGACGACATGGGCAGGTTTTCTAAAATCTACGGGCATAGTAGTCTTCCTTGCGTCGGGCGGTTACTGGTTAGCTGTAAAAACCTCATCGTCACCTGTCAGGCATCCAGTGTATAAGCAGCATAAACGCCCTTTTCTAGGTTCGTCGAGAATACCCAGGAGGTAAAACTCGAACTCCCGCTCAACATAGCCTGGCATTGCCACATGAATTGGGATTCGCCATGCACACCCGCTCATCTTCGGCAACGCATCAACAACCCAGACAATCACCAAAATTCAGGAAACCAGACACGCTCATGAAATTTCCGGGCCAATCAAAGAAACTCAAGAGTCCCGAATTCTCACCCGGATGCGATGCGGAAGACGTCCAGTCTATCAAAGTCTTGTCTTTGAACAATGAATTTCGCAAAGTTATGGCTATGAGCGTTAGCC